>JAENVV010000116.1 GCA_016650365.1 Acidimicrobiia bacterium | reverse complement strand
GATGGTGTCATCGACGCGGGCACATTCCTCGTGCAGCCACCGGATACGGTCCGAAGCTGCGACCGGGATATCGGCGGCGGCCACCCGACGGAACGTGACCTGAATCCGGCGACCGACCGGAGTCTCCCGCCAGATCTCCTTGAGACCCCGCAGGCTTTCGAGGCCGGTATGGATTCCGAAGACGACGTCCATACCCGAGTCCAACAAGGCGAGAACACCACCGGTTCGTGGGGGGAGTACCTGATCGTGGCCCTCCATGATCTTGTACAGCTCCGGCGAGGATTCGGAAAGACGAAGCATCCGCGCTTCGTACGTGTCCGGGCTGAATCGGGTTCCCTCGGGAAACAGCAGAATGCCCTCGGTGGGTCCAAGGTCGGCACCGAGGGCGGCGATATTGGCCGTCTCTTGCTCGGACGAGTCCGAATGCCTATCGACGAAGTAATTGGGCATCCGGTTGCCGCCGATGTCCAGCGCGGGATCGGACAGCAGTTCCTTCTTCAAGACCCAGCGCAACCGGATCCCGGCCCGATCGGACACAAAGACATAGGGGAGCAGGTTGTCGACGATGCTGATATGGCGAAACAACACGATCACCGGCCCTGGGGCAACTACCTCGTTGTCGGTGCTCTCGAAGCGCAACCCAAGCACCCGTTCCATGGCGGCCACGATGAAACGGACCCACCACGCCTGCAGCTGGTACGACGACTCGGCGAGCTTGGCCGGCCGGCTATTGCCGGAGGGGAGCGCAGTCACCCACTGGAGACCGCTGACCACCACCACCACCATCTGGGCAGCCAGATACACCCATCCGATCGTCAGGAGCCGGCTGGCGATCCACGGTTTGTGCGTCACCAACCCGCGGACCAGATCGACACCACCGGTCAGGACAAGGAGGCCAGGGAACAGGATCGTTAGACCCAGAAAGAGGGCAGCGGTGCGGGGGATCGTCACGAGACGGCGTTGCAGTGCACCAGATCTCATGGCGCGTATGGCCCGTCCAGAAGTCGGTACAGCCGTTGGTTCGCCATGATCTTCCGATCTTATCGGCCCAGAACACCCGGCCTGGGCCCGAACCGGGCCAGGGCCCAGGACGGCCGGGCTTATTCGAGCATCTTGGGGATCACGAACCAGCGGAGTTCGCCGGTGTTCGGACCGATATCTTGCCAGGCCGACGTGAACTGGATGCAGGCGATCCCCGCCGTTGGGAAGCGCAGGCGGCCGCCCCCGATTAGGGACGCGACCAGATTCGACGACGTTGGCTGATGGCCGGCCAGTAGGACGGTCGACACCCGGGCGTCGGTCTCTCGCAAGAGGCCGATGATGTTGGTGATGCCACCTTCATAGAGGAGACGGTTCTCTTGCACGGGAGTCGACCACTGCCCGGCTTTGCGGGCGACATCGAGGGTCTCGCGAGCCCGGACAGCCGGCGAGGTGATGGCCAGGTCCGGGGTGACTCCGATCTCGGTGATGAACGTGCCGACTCGTTTGGCGGCGTCCTTGCCACGTTTGGCGAGCGGGCGCTGCTCATCGCCGCCAAAGGTGGCGTCCCAATCGGATTTTCCGTGACGAAGAATCAGCAGTGTTCGCATTGGTGGTCACGCTAGTTGGCAAAACCCGAAAACGGGTGGCTCTTCTGCGGCACAGCCGGGTCCGTCTCATCGGTCAGTGACGTAAGATGGTGCGATTGTCGGACTTAGGAAACGTATGACCTCTGCGATGGAACAACTGGCAGCCCAGGGACAGTCGGTGTGGCTCGATTACATCCGCCGCGACATGCTCCAAAGCGGTGACATGGCCGCCATGGTGGCCGACGGACTGCGAGGCATGACGTCGAACCCGTCGATCTTCGAAAAGTCGATCGCCGGATCCGACCAGTACGACGAGGCCATCGCCACATTTGTGGCTGGGAACGGTTCGGCAACCCCGATCGAGATCTTCGAGCACCTCGCCATCGAAGACATCAAGTCGGCCGCCGACATCCTCGCCCCGGTCTATCAGCGTACCGACGGCGCAGACGGATTCGTGAGCCTGGAAGTTTCCCCGCATCTGGCCGATGACACCGAGGGAACCATCAACGAAGCCCGACGTCTGTGGGCGACCGTCGATCGTCCGAATCTCATGATCAAGGTCCCGGCCACCCAAGCGGGCATCCCGGCCATCGAGACCCTGATCGGCGAGAACATCAATGTGAACGTGACCCTCATGTTCTCAATGGGCGACTACGAGGCCGTCTCGCACGCCTATCTGCGGGGAATCGAAAAGGCCGCAGATCCGTCTCGGGTGGCCTCGGTGGCGAGTTTCTTCGTCTCGAGGGTCGACACCGCGGTCGACAATCAACTGGGCGATCTCGGCGAAGCAGGGGCGGCGTTGCTCGGACAGGTGGCCATCGCCAACGCCAAAGTCACCTACCAGCGGTACCTGGAACTCTTCGGTGACGACTTCACCGCCGAATGGGGCAAAGGGGCGTTCCCCCAGCGCCTCCTGTGGGCATCGACTGGTACCAAGAACGCCGCCTATTCGGATGTCATGTACGTCGAAGGTTTGATCGGTGACAACACGGTCAACACGCTTCCCCCGGCCACGCTCGACGCGTTTGCCGATCACGGGTCCGCTGCCGAGGTGGCGCTCGTCGCTGATGTCGATGAAGCCTATGCGGTCCTCGACAAGCTCGCCGCCGTCGGGGTCGATCTCGTCGCCATCACCGACAAGTTACAACGTGACGGCGTGCAAGCGTTCATCGATGCCTTCGAAGCTCTGCTGGGAGCCATCGAGGACAAACGGGCGGCCCTCGTATGATCTCGCCCGAATCCGTCGGTCACCGGCTTGGTTGATACCGCCACCGAACCCCACGTCTTCGTCATCTTCGGATCGACGGGCGACCTGGCCAAACGCAAACTCATCCCCGCCTTTTACGAACTGCAGGACCGCGAAGACTTCCGGCATCGTTCGGTCGTCCTTGGGGTCGGACGCCAGACGCTCACCGACGACGAGTTCAGGG
>JAENVV010000115.1 GCA_016650365.1 Acidimicrobiia bacterium | reverse complement strand
GGAAACCCGCAAGAGATCAGTGCCGAGCACGCCGGCCCGATAAGCCTCATCCTGGGCAAAGAACAGCTCCCAACACGGGAGGCTCACGACTCTGGCTGAGATACCTTCGGAAGCCAATATGTTCGATGCCTCCAAAGCCAGCGAGACTTCCGAGCCGGTGCCAATCAACACGACATCTGTCCCGTCACGCAACACGTAGCCGCCTTTGGCGACTGATCCTTCAAGCCCGGATCGGTCGAGAACCGGGAGATCCTGACGGCTGGTCAGGATACAAGTTGGCCCGTCCGTCCGGTTGAGTGCCAATTCCCAGGCCTCGACGGTTTCACCGGCATCGGCCGGGCGAATCACCCACATGTCGGGCATGGCACGAAGCGAAGCAAGCTGTTCGATGGGCTGGTGAGTTGGACCGTCTTCACCAAGGAAGATCGAATCGTGGCTGAAGTTCCAGATGCTCGGCGCCCCCATCAAGGCAGACAATCGGAGGGCGGGTCGCATGTAGTCGCTGAACACGAAGAACGTTGCCCCGTACGCCCGAAGACCGCCGTGGATGGTGAGGCCGTTCACGATGGTGGCCATGGCATGTTCCCGAATACCAAAGGCGATGTTGCGCTGGCTCAAGTCGTCCGAGGTCATGTAGACGTCAGAAGAGATGTGCGTTTTGGTGGAGCCCACGAGATCAGCTGCTCCGCCGAGGAACCCCGGCACCTTTTGGGCGATCTGGTCAAAAATCTTGCCCGTCGCCGACCTCGTGGCAATCTTCTCGCCGAAGTCCGGAGCAACCAGGCGAATCGGTTCGGACGAATGGAGATTCTCCCAAAGTTCCAGCACCTCCGCGCTAGCCGCAGCTTTGCGCTCGGTCCAGGTCTCACTGGCTCGCCTACCCCGGCGCATTGCTGCGGTGAAAGACTCGACCACGTCAGTCGGCACGGTAAAAGTCTCATCGGTTGGCCATCCCATTGCTTCTTTCACCAACTTGATCTCGGCATCACCCAGCGGCGAACCGTGAGCTGCAGAAGTGTCCTGCTTGTGGGGACTCCCGTGTCCGATATGCGTGTGGGCCAGAATCAACGAAGGTTTGTCCTCAATCTCGACCGAGGTGGTCAACCCCTCCCGGATGGCCTGAGGATCGTGACCATCAATCTCGACGGTGTGCCAACCAAGAGCGTCGAAACGTTTGGCGACGTCCTCGCTGAAAGCCATATCGATCGACCCGTCAATGGAGATCTTGTTGTCATCGAATACGTAAATGAGCTTTCCAAGGCCGAGATGCCCGGCGACGGATGCGGACTCGTAGGAAATTCCCTCCATGAGGTCCCCATCCGAGACAAACCCCCAGGTCCGGTGATCAACGAGCTCAGCTCCAACGCGGGCCCGGAGATGGGCTTCGGCCAATGCCAGACCAACCCCGGTTCCGAAACCCTGCCCGAGAGGGCCTGTGGTCATCTCGATACCAAGCTTGGTGTCGCGCTCGGGATGACCGGCCGTATGCGATCCCCATTGACGGAAAGACTTGATATCGTCGAGTGTCAAGGGAAACCCGGCGAGGTGAAGTAAGGAGTAGAGCAACATCGACCCATGTCCGTTGGATAGAACGAAACGATCCCGGTCATGCCATTCCGGCTGATCAGGGTTGACCGTCAGAAACTCGGACCACAACACAACGGCAAGATCGGCCATCCCCATCGGCATTCCAGGGTGACCGGAATTTGCTTTCTGCACGGCATCGATAACCAGGCCCTTGATGGTACTTACGGCGCGTACGTGCTGGTCTGGCGTCATGTTCTGATGCTGCTCCTCTGAGTCCGAAGGCATGCTAGCCCCGCCGACCGTTACCAACCCTCGATCGGGAGTCCCCAACCGAAGCCAACGCAAACGCATCGACACTGAACCCCTCAGGTCCAGGTGGTATCGTGATTTCTCCTTGCAGCCAAAGAGTCGAGCGGCACCCCATGTCAGAAATCAACAACCCTGGCTCCCCGACGACCCAGGTTGAGGACCGCCCGCCGCGACTCACCTGGGTCCGGGCCTTCTGGTTCATTGTGATCCTGGTCTTCTTCGTGGCGGCCCTCGACCGCTTCCTCGAATGGGACGAGGCGGTGTTCTTCTCGCAGTCGGGTGGCCTCGATGGAAATCCGAGCCGTCCGAACTGGTTTGCGGCATCAAGAGAAATGGGTCCACCGCTGGTCATCGCCGCATTGAGACTGACCGGGCTCGATCTTGCTCAGGTCAGAATCGCTTGGGCAGTTCTGGCCATTGCCCTATCTATCGTCGTATTTCGATCGCTGGGCCGACACGTCGGGCGATCAATCGCCATGGCATCTTTGCTGACCTTGTGGACCTTTTGGTTGACGCTGGCGTTCTCGGGTTCTTTTTACGGCTCGCTGTTCGCAGGGTTGTTCAGCGTCCTGGCGATCTCAACATACTTGACCGTGCGAACCACGCCCGGATGGCGCAACGCCGCCCTGTTCGGCATCGCCATCAGCGGAGCGCTGGCCATGCGGCAACTGGAATCTGTAATCGTCACATGCGTGATAGTCGGCCACAGCCTCGTTGTCCGACCATCCTTGATGTGGCGCGACCGCATCAAGGAAAGCCTGACCGCGGTGGCCATATTCATCGGCGCTTTTGTGATCCCCTGGGTCGGACTATCGATCCGCCAGTACGGATCGGTCGGCGAAAGACTTCGCTTGCTGAAGGAACAGGCGGCTGGGTTGCCATCCGGATGGACTTGGGGACTCGACGATTATGTGCGAGTGATCGGTGGCGGTACTCAATCCAACACTCCGTTCGCGCCGCTTCCGACCTGGCCCCTCACGGGAATGGCCCTCGCCCTGACCGCCCTAGCCGTCCTTGCGATGTTCGGGCGAGGGTCCGACAGGTCGTCTCGACAGGCGATTCTCCTCACCTCGGCCGTGGCCGGGGCCCTGGTGGCATTTTTCACGCTTCGATATGCCACGGTCGAGGTTCGCGACCGCTACGTGACCATGGTCGCTCCCCTGGCAGCCGTTCTGGTCGGATGGTTATGGTCCAGGTCCATGCACGGGCTGTCGAGCCGACCCAAATGGATAGCCCCGGCTGCCCTGGGGTCGATCCTGGTTCTTTGGCTGGCCAGTCAACTTGCTCTCGCAATACCCTACGAAAACAATCGCGACAGCCTCGGGGAGGCCAATCTTCGAGTTGGCTCAACGATGCAAGTGATCGCCAGCTCCGGAGACTGTGTCGCCGTATCGCGGTTCGGGGCTCCTGAAATTCAAGCAGCATCGGGCTGTTCAGTGACTCGAATGACCGACGAACCAACGGCGATTACCTGGGCTGAAGACATCGAGAAGCTCACAGTCACAGCGTTCATTCTGTGGCCAGGGCCGGCCGATACTCTCGATCTTCCTGGTGAGTGGACCAGCCTTGAGACCCGAGTCGGCAGAACCAGCCGAACGCTCTACTACTTCAAGCCAGACAGGTAGAGACTGCCGGCCGTCCAACGGCGCATCCTGGCCAGGGCCTACACGGTGATCAGGCCCCGCAGCGACCGGTTGAGGTTCTCAACACCGCTATCCGTGACCACGACAATATCCTCTATCCGCATGCCGAACTCACCCGCGATGTAAATGCCCGGCTCGATTGAGAACGCCATACCGGGTTCGAGAACCAGGTCGTTTCCTTCGACGATATATGGATCTTCATGGACGTCGAGGCCGATGCCATGCCCGGTTCGATGAATGAAGTACTGCCCATATCCAGCCTCCTCGATGATCTCCCGAGCGGCCCGATCGATTGACTGTGCGGTCACACCGGGACGAACCGCCGCCACCGCCGCTTGCTGGGCTTCTAGTAACACGGCATGAGCTCTGGCGACATCAGCAGATGGTTCGCCAACCACAAACGTGCGCGTCGTGTCGGAGCAGTATCCAGCCATCCGGCCACCGAAGTCGCACACAACTGAGTCGCCAGGCTGCATAATCCTTGCCCCTCCGTGATGGTGTGGCGAGGCAGCGTTGGGACCCGACGCGACGATGGCCGAAAACGACAACGCTTCATTGCCCTCTTCACGGAGAGCCGCCTCGATCCAAACGCTCAAATCGGCTTCGGTTCGACCAGCGAAGGTCTCATCAGCCAGACGAACGGCGACTCGATCGGCGCTGGCCGCGGTGGCCCGGAGAGCGGCAACCTCATCTGATGTCTTGCGCATTCGCATCGGGCGGGTAAGCGGAGTGGCGGATTGCCAGAACGCGTCCGGCAGGCGTCGCTGCAGTTCGAGCAGGAAACCGGACCAGCACTGATCCCCAACCGCAACGACACCAGGATCGCCGATCACGTCGGTCAGCAGACCCATAGAGTCTTCCATCTCGCCCCAACCGATAACCTCGAAGGCTGAATCTTGGTGCACCCTTGGCACCTCAAGTTCGGGGACCACCAGACGAGGTACACCCGCCCGCTCAACGACCAGCATCGTGATACGTTCGAGTGGCATTGCCTCGTAGCCGGTGAAGTAGGGCATGTCGAGGCCGACGGACAGGAGCACGGTATCGACCCCAGCATCGGTCATGGCAGTTTGGAGGCGATCGATCCGTTCAGCAAACATCGGGCCAGCTTAGTTCTTCAGCAGACGCCGCAACCTCACGCTCAGCGGTCTATCTCGACGAACCCTTCGTCAGACCGACCGCCTAGGTATCAGAGACCGGACAGGCTCGGACGTATCGAAACGGACCACTCGTCGGTTCGCCGACCACAATACATTCGCCACTGGTTTGGTCGAGGTAGTCGTCCAAAACTGATTTGGCCGGTTGCCTCTTACCGTTCTGAACAACGAATACATACAGCGTCGGATCGACGGGGAAGCTGGCCGACGTAATGCGGACGCCACCTAGTGAATAATTCGCTGTTACACAATGCGAATACCATGAGACCTGAGGAACGTATCCTGTTACGACGCCACATTCACCGTCTGCCGTCACGCTGTCAATCAGGCGGGCCGCCGCTCGAATGTCAGGAAACCGCTCCTTGTTATGCGTGACTTCCAACCCCCCGTCAGCAATACCACTCAGAAGGGCCAGACCCAACAGGATTCCTGCGATGGAGACGGCGTACTCCTTGCGCATGGACAGGGATATCTCGTTAAGGCCATAGGCCGCCGTCATCCACAGCCACGGATACGCCGGCGTCAAGTATCGATACTCCCCATGCAGCGTAAACACAAGCACCAGCACGGTGACAGCAGCGATCCCGGCGCTGAGACCAAAAGCACCCCTATTGCGTCCTTGTCGAATCGCAACCACCACACCTACCGCCAGCCCGGTTGCCAGGGCCACACCCGCCGGGTTGAGCAATAGGAAATCACCAAGCTTGGCGTAATCCACCAGGCCCCTGTAAAACGGCAATGCGTTACGCTCATTCAGCGTCGCGATAGCGTCGAGGGGACTCATCGAAAGACCGAGAACCTGTGAGGTACCGAGGATCGCCCCAACCGGGATTGCTGTTAGAAAACCGAGTGCGAGAACTTGGGGAATGGAACGACGAACGGCGTCCCAACGCCAGGCAACAATCGCCAGTGCTCCTATCCCGATCGGGATTGGAGCGCCGAATCGAACCAAAGTGGCCGCCACGCTCAGCGGTGCCGCCCACAGGACCCACCAACGGACCCGTTCACCTCGTGACGAAAAGATAAGCACTGCCAGGGCAGCCAGTCCGACGGCCGTTCCAGGTAGGTCGGGCCATACCGCTGATGCCGAAGCAACCACGACCGGCGAGAACGCCATTCCTGATGCGGCGATCAGGCCGACTCGCTGATCGAAAAGTGTTCGCCCAATCAGCCATGTCAACAGCACGGCCAAACCACCGAACAACACCACACCGAGACGCATTGATGCATCACTACTCACCACGCGGCCGATCAGTGCCAGAACTATGGGAAGACCCGGCGCTCGATAGTCATTCCAGAAGTATGCCGATGAGGTTCCTTGGGCCAGTGTCCGGGCCTTCAAGGCGTAGACCGCTTCATCGTGCCCGAGAGGCGCACCTCTCGCGACCAAAAAGACACAGATCAGGGCGAAGACCAAACCGATAAGAGCAAGCAACACGAGTTCGGTTCGAAAAGGAAAACTCGAGGTTCTCGCTGGGCCGGTTGGCTCTGATGCCGTGTCGCTCATCGCGCGTTACTGCTCGGTAGACACTCCGACTCGCTGGGGTTCGGCATCTTTCTCCCTACTTGAACGGAGCCGATGGTAACAGTGCCTTTTGTTCCCCGAAGGCGGAGGTTCACCGCCATCAGCAGTCAGACCGAGGAGAGCTGAACGCTTTCTTTGGCGTGATACGAGCTACGAACCAGCGGGCCCGATTCGACCCGGTCGATGCCAAGGCTCTCGCCGTGAGCCTTATACCTGGCGAATTCGTCGGGGTGGACGTACCGGACGATTCTGGCATGGCGCGGCGTTGGCCGCAGATACTGGCCGATGGTCACGATGTTGACCCCCACTGCGTGCAGGTCGTCGAGTGCCCCGAGTACTTCCTCCTCGGTCTCGCCCATGCCGACGATAAGGCCCGACTTTGTTCTGCCGTCGGGGTTCGCTTTCTTCGCTCGAGCCAGCAGCGCCAGAGACCGGCCATAGTTGGCGGCGGTCCGAACATCTCGCTGGAGTCGGAGGACCGTCTCGGTGTTGTGGTTGAGCACCTCCGGCTTTTCTGCCATGACCGTGTCAAGCGCAGCGGTATCGCCTTTGAAGTCGGGAATGAGGACCTCAATGCTCGTACCGGCCGATGAGCGACGAATTTCTCTGATGGTGGCGGCGAACACTTCGGAACCGCCATCGTCCAGATCATCCCGGTTGACCGAGGTGATCACCGCATGTTCAAGGCCCATGGCCTTGACCGCCTCGGCCACCCGGAACGGTTCCATGAGGTCAAGGCCGGTGGGCTTTCCGGTGTTCACATCGCAGAACGAGCAGGCGCGGGTGCAGAACTCACCCAAAATCATGATCGTTGCCGTGCCCTGTCCCCAGCACTCGTAGATGTTGGGACAACCTGCCTCTTCACAGACGGTGTTGAGTTCCAACCCTCGCATGAGTTTTTTCATCTCAGCGAAGTCGGTACCCATGTTGGCCTTGACCTTCATCCATTCTGGGCGATCCGGCTCTCCCATTAGCCGTCCTTTGAAAAGGACCGGTTCCATCGAATGACGGTGCGCAGAGAAGGTTCCGGCTTCGATCAATTGATCAACCAGGAACTCACGAGGACGACCCTGTCCCCTGACGAAGGCCGCATGCTGTGTATCTACCGTCGAATAGCCAAACGTGGCTACAAAGTGACGTTCGATGACCGAAACGAGGTCCTCGATGTAGGTTTCTCTCCCAAGAAGCTCACTCACGGACGTTACCGACCGGTCGGTAATCCCGCACGGATGCATGGCACCGAAGGCGGAGAGGTCAGTGTTCACGTTCAGCGAAAACCCATGCATGGTCACGCCTCTGGAGACCCGAACACCAATCGCCGCCACCTTGCCCTTGTGGGTCCACACACCGGTAAGTCCATCTTCCGACCAGGCCTCAACGTCGAACTCGGCCAGGGCGCCAATGATCGTTTGTTCGAGTTTTCGAACGTATGGGACGATCTGCTTGGGATCGGCCAGCGCCAAGATCGGGTAGCCAACCAACTGACCTGGCCCGTGGTACGTGATATCCCCACCCCGGTCGATGTGATGGAATTCCGCTCCATTCGCAGCAAGCTCGTCCTGGGACACCAGTAGGTTCGATCCATCTCCGTTGCGACCCAGGGTATAAACCGGTGGGTGCTCCAAAAGCAGCAGAACGTCGTCGTAGCCGGTTTCCTCGACCCGGGTTTCCCAGAAGGCTCGCTGGAGGTCCCATGCTTCGACGAACGGCAGGCGTCCTAGCCACCGGGTCCGGAGGCGGTCGGCGGTCGGCGGGAACTGTCTCACCGAAGTTCCTGTTCCCAGTCCCAAGTCTCGAGATTCTCTTTGATTCGCCGCAAGAACAGGACCGCGGTGGATCCGTCGAACGCCCGGTGATCCCAGGTCAGGCCCAGGTACCCGATATGACGGATGGCGATCGTGTCCTGGCCATCGGCGGTCGTGATCACGGTTGGCCGCTTCGCGACAGTGTCGGTCGACAAGATGGCGACGTTCGGGACGTTGATAATCGGGGCCGACATAAACGACCCGAATGGCCCGGGGTTCGTAATCGTGAACGTCGAACCGGCTATGTCGTCTGGCTCAAGTTTGTTGTTCCTCGCTTTGTCGGCGAGGCTCTTGACACCTCTGGCCAGTCCTGAAATCCCCAGGCTGTCCGCATTCTTGATGGCGGCAACCACCAGGCCGGTTTGATTGAGGTCGATGGCGATTCCCAGGTTGATGGAACCGTGATGGACGGCCTTACGCTGTTCGAGATAAAACGAACTGTTCACGATCGGGTACTCGCGTAAGGCGTCGACGGTCGCCCTGGCGATGAACGGCAGGTAGGTGAGCGAGAAGCCCTCCGCTGCTTTGAACGACTCCTTGTGAGCCTGCCGAACCCGCTCGACCCGTTCAAAGTCGACTTCGACCGAGGTCCAGACATGGGCGGCAGTCATCTTGGCCTTGATCATGTTGGCGCCGATCCGAGCCCGGAGTCGATCCAAATCTTCGACCCGATCACCGGCCATGGTTGGCACGTCTGCCACCGGCGCGGGTGTCGCCGGGACCGGCGCAGCCATTGGGACCGGAGCCGGCGTCGGGGCAGGAGCCGAAGTCGGGGCGGCGGCCGGCGTGCTTGGAGGCGATGCGACCGGCGCTGGTGCAGTCGATGCCGGACCAGCGGCTATGTAGGCCTCGACGTCTTTGCGGGTGATCCGATTGTCTTTGCCGGTCCCCGTAACAGCACCGAGATCAACGTTGTGTTCCTTGGCCAACTTGCGAACAACGGGCGAGAAGAACACCCCCGATGCCACCAAATCGCCTCCGGAACCCGACCCGGTGGTTGCTTTGGCGGGTGCCGGTCCCGGCGCAGGAGCGGCGGCCTTGGGCGGGGCTGGCGCGGCGGCGACCGGTGCGGCCGGCGCAGGGGTACTCGGGACAAAACTTGCCGCTGCCGACGCCGATCCGATAATGGCCATCGGAGCACCCACGGGGACCGTTTCTCCTTCGGCAACGAGGATCTCAAGGATCACGCCTGCCATCGGCGAGGGGATCTCGGTATCGACCTTGTCGGTCGAGATCTCAAGGAGCACTTCATCAACGCTTATCGAGTCACCGACCTGCTTGGCCCACGACAGGATGGTTCCTTCAGTTACGGTTTCGCCAAGTTGTGGCATCGAAACGGTGGTTTGGTCTGAGGAGGCAGCGGCAGGTGCTGGCGCCGCCTGAGGCGCCGCCTGCGGCTCAGTAGCGGGTTGGGGCACAACGGTCGGGGCGGGAGCTGCCGGTGCCGCAGTCGGTGGCTCAGTAGCGGGTTGGGGCACAGCGGTCGGGGCGGGAGCTGCCGGTTCCGCAGTCGGTGGCTCAGGGGCGAAAGGATCAGCACCCGCCACAACCGGGGCGCTGGCCGGGGATGCCCCGGTGGACTCGCCGATTTCGCCGATCACCGCCAGGTTGGTTCCAACCGCAACGGTGTCACCTTCGGCAACGAGGATCTCAAGGATCACGCCTGCCACCGGCGAGGGGATCTCGGTATCGACCTTATCGGTGGAGATCTCTACGAGTACTTCATCAACACCAATCGTGTCACCAACCTGCTTGGCCCAGGACAGAATGGTTCCCTCGGTCACCGTTTCACCGAGTTGGGGCATTGCGACGTTTGTAGCCATGAGGACTCCTAGTGCAGGCTTCGACCGGTTGACGAGATCAGGGTCTCACCTACGGCTTCGGACAGGGTTGGGTGTGCGTGGATGAAAGCGGCTGCCTCAGCAGGCAGCGCCTCCCAACCAACGCTGTACATGAGTTCGTGGATCATCTCTCCGGCGTGAGGGCCGACTATTGAGGCTCCGACAATTGGTCCGTCCTTCTCGACGACGATTCGGACCGTCCCCTTGTTCTCCCCCACAATGATCGCCCGGCCCACGCCCATGAATGAGTGATCGTGCACCTCGACGTCGAGACCCTTTTCCTTCGCGACCTCTTCGGACCAGCCGACCTCGGCAACCTCGGGATGGGTATAGATCACATTGGGGAGGGCCTGATAGTTGACCGGAGCCGGTTCGCCGGTGGCGATAAACGTTATGGCCGCGATGCCTTCGGCAAAGGCCCCATGGGCCAGTCCGGGAACGCCCGCCAGTACATCTCCAACGGCGTAGACGCCCGGCTCGGCGGTCATTTGGGTTTGTCGATCGGCGTGGATGTAGCCGTGCTCGGTTTCGACCTTGGTCGTTTCCAAGCCGATGTCGCTGGTGAGGGGTCCGCGCCCGACGGCAACCAATACGGTGTCGACCTCAACGGACTCATCGCCAAACCCCACGGTGACACCCCCGGCGCCGACCACCGGCGGGGCGACTGACACGCCGAGATGAAACTTCACTCCCCGGCGCTTCAACGCTTTCTGCAGTTCGTTGGCTGCGGGGGTGTCGACTCCGGGGACGATCCGGTCGAGGATGTCAAACACGTGAACTTCCGAACCGAGGTCCACCAACATCGAAGCGAACTCACACCCGATGATCCCGGCTCCGATGATGGCCACTCTGGCGGGCTGAGCCTCCCAATCGAGAGCGTGATCGGACGAGACAATGTGCACACCGTCGAAGGCGTAGTTGGGAATCGATCTCGGTGCCGATCCGGTCGCCACGATAATGTTGCGAGCTTCGAGCACCTGCTCCTCGCCGCCCTTGTTGACGATCACCCGGCCGGGCCCGTCCAGACGGCCGAAGCCATCAATGACATCGACCTTGCGTTGCTTCAGAAGTCCGGACAGTCCCTTGACGAGGCCCGTGACGACCTGATTCTTTCGAGCAAGGCCGGCCGACCAGTCGAAGGTCGGTTCGGAACTAATGACGCCGAACTCGGCGGCGCGTTTCACGGTCGTAAACACTTCAGCCGCCTGTAGCCAGGTCTTGGCCGGGATACATCCGCGAACCAGGCAGGTTCCGCCTACGGAATCCTTCTCGACGAGCGCGACCGATAAGCCGAAGTTGTGCGCGTAGAGAGCGGACGCGTATCCACCCGGTCCACCACCGATAATGACGACGTCGTACACAAATCCTCCGCAGGTAAAAGGCGTGGTCACAGCCTAGGCGATTCTGTCGAGTCGGGTTTTCGAAAGAATTGAGAGGTTCACCTCTACCGATCGACCTGGCGTGGCGACCATGACTGTGCGATATGAATGGCGTGGTACTTCGAAAACGCCTCACTGAATGAACTACATGCCGAAGGGTTCGAACACCGGATTCTTGATGAGGACTGGGATGCCCAGGTGCGCCATCACAGCCTGGAGTGGGTTTGTGCCTATTCCGGAACCGAGTTGGTCGGTTTCGTCAACGTTGCCTGGGACGGCGGAGTCCATGCCTTTGTCCTCGACACCCTCGTCAAAGCCGACATGCGACACAGCGGGGTCGGCGCAAGCCTCGTGGCTGAGGCCACCCGGAGTGCCCGTGATGCCGGGTGCGAGTGGCTCCACGTCGACTTCGACGACCAATCGCGAGATTCTTACTCCGACAGATGCGGCTTCGTTCCAACCAACGCCGGCCTCATCCACCTGTAATCCCGACCAGAGACACCGCTTTTGCCGGCATCCGATCGGTCTCTACGCCGTCGGAAGCGACCCGTCTGGCTCGATTCCCCAGGACCTGAAGGAGCGTCGCTAGAGCTTCGCTCAGGAAGAAGAAGCTCGTCCCCCTGACGACCGCTCGACGCCACGCAAGGAGACGTCCGCCGGACTGGCTGCATCCAGGGGCGGCGAAGCTGACGAATTGTTTTTGGACGCGGATGTTGGGCCGCCGGGTTTGGCTGCTGTCTGAGGTTTGTTCGTTTGGTTTTGGTTGCGGTTGTTGGGGGCTAGTCCCCTTCCCATCGCCGTCCGGTGATGGGTTCCCCGGCACTCGAGTTGCTTGTTGAAGGGGACCACTGATGGGCCGGTGGATCGGAGTGCGGTTGGCGGGTTGTCGGTTTAGTGGGGTGGGGCGCGGTTGGGGCGTTGGAGTCTGAGTCGGTTTCGGGGTGAGTCGGGGTTGATGGTGAACCCTCGTTGGTGAATGACCACGTGGTGATGGAACCAACACAGCGTGACCAGGTTTTCGGCGTCGGTGGGTCCGCCGTCGGCCCAGTGGACCCGATGGTGGACTTGGAGGCGGTAGCGGGAGGTGCACCCGTCAACCGAACATCCGTCGTCTCGGCCGAGGACGGCCCGGCGAAGCCGTCGGGGGATCTTGGGTGACCTGCGGCCGACGTTGAGGGTTTCACCGTCGCTGGTGAGCCTCACATAATCAATGCCGGCGCCGGTGCAGATGAGTTCGTCGATCGTGTTTGGTCCGACGATTGGACCGGCCGGAACATACCCGTTTGAGGAGTATCGGGTGTCGACAAACACCACCAGATCAGCGTTTGGTGCCGTGTGTATTTCAGGCTGAGTGGTCACGGTGGTGAGGGAGTCCTGGGCGATCGATACCAGGGCGTCAGCGTTGCGGGTCGCCCGCGAATCCTGGTGTGATTCGGTGGGGAACGTGTCAGCCCGCCCGAACAAGGCGTCCTGAACGGTCGCCCCGTCGAGACCGGCCAACTGCCCCCACAATTTCCATATGGACTGGTCCAGGTTTGGTTGCAGGGTCAGGAAACGGGCGGCGTGGGCGTCGTGTTCGTCAACCCTGCTGAGGCGGGTCTCTTTGGCAACCAACCGGCAGATTCCCGAAATGTCCAGGTGGGCGACGTCAGCAATCGTGTGGGTGGTGCGGACTACCTGCTCGGCCCGCTCAAACGACACCTCACCCGCGGCGAGTGACCCGAGCAGGTCGGGTCGGTCAACCATCCGTTTCGTGACCGCCACCAACCGTTTCGCCGTGTGAGCAGACAGGTCGGCTCGGGAACTGACCCACTCGGCCATCGTCCGGCACCCGTCGGCGTGGTGGACCTGGCGGGTATCGAGTTCGGCCAAACGGATCGCCTGACGGGCCCGGAGGCGACCGATCAGCCGTTCGTCAGCTACGAAATCTTGTTCGAGTTGATCGGTGGTAACCGATCGCAAACCATCGTGTTCCATTCCCCAACCATACGACCCGGCAGTGACAAAAACCGCCACAAAACACCCACCCACAAAGGGATTTCGAAGAAATATTGGACGAATTGGGCTCAAGTCCCTGCGGCCCCCGCACCGGGCGTTTCGGTCCCTCCATTCGGTTGGGCCGACGGCTTCCTGAAGCTGAACACCCATTGTTCCTTCGCCCAGGGAACAGGTTCGCCTGCCGACCTGCTCTGCTGGCCACGACGCCGAGGACCTGGAACATCCGACCCGCGCACGTCCACCATTGACGTCGCTGCATCATTGAAACGACACCCAACTCAGATGCCCGCGCAATCGAACTCCCGCCAACACCATGCCCGGCAATGCCAAGGCAAACCCTCCCCAAAAAGAAGAGACCCTTGAAGCGGAGCGGGCGTGCCGTGAGTCGCTGCATCATTGAAACGACACCCAACTCAGATGCCCGGTAATCGAACTCCCGCCATCACCATGCCGGCGCTCCCAAGGCAAACCCTCTCCAAAGAACAGGCCCGCATCGTGTCAGTCGCTGCATCATTGAAACGCACCTCAACTCAGATGCCCGACTACTCCAACTTCGGACGGCCAGGAACTCCCACCGGCGAAACGAAACCACCGAGAGGGCAGTCCGTGACGTCGCTGCATCCTTGAGAAGAGACCGACCCAGGGGAGCGTTGAACCAATCGACCGATGGCAAATATGAGACCGGCGAGGCAAG
>JAENVV010000114.1 GCA_016650365.1 Acidimicrobiia bacterium | reverse complement strand
TAACCGATTAATCCCTGGCCTGATCGACGAACTCGTAGATCTCGGCCATATCAACCCCGGGAAAACGGCCAGGAGGGAGGGCCGCCAGGACGTGGGTACGGGCTTTCGGCGATGGCCAAACGGCCCCTTCCCAACGGGCGCTGAGGTCGGCTGGTGGCCGTCGGCAGCACTCACCATCGGGGCACTTTGAAACCGAGTGATGGTCGGTGTTACGGCCCCGGAAGTATTGCGCGTCATCGAAGGTCGTCCCGATCGTGATGGCGTGACTCGGCTCCCGATCGGCCTCGATATGGGTGCCGCACCAGAAGGTTCCCTGGTCTGTGTCGGTGTACTGATAATGGATGGCGAACTTGTCTGGCGAACGGAACGCCATACGAGTTCCCCACTGGCGACACAGCCGTTGGCCTTCGATGGCGCCGTCGGCATCAGCCGGGAACGGCACCCCGTTGTTCGAATACGCTTTCCAGATGATGCCGTCCCCGTCGGATCGCACGAGATGGATGCGCAGGTCGAGTCGCTCGGTGATGAGGTTCGTTAGTCGGTGTCCGGCCATCTCGTAGCTGACATAGAAGCGCTCTTTGAGATCCTCAACCGACAGGTCGCGGTCCTTTTTGGCTGAGCGAAGAAACGGTACGGCCGCTTCCTCCGGGATGAGAACCGCTGACGCGAAGTAGGCGGCTTCGGTGCGCTGGCGTAGAAAGTCCGAATATGAGGTGGGATCGTGGTGGTCAAGGGCGAAATGGCCGAGTGTCCTGAGGATGACCGATCGAGCAGCCCTGGTACGGAGCTCATTTCGTTGGGGGATGAAGATCCGACCGTTCGTCTGATCGGCGATCGATCGGACTGCGCTGGGGAATTCTCGAACCTGGTGAATGCTGAAGCCGAAGTGCTGGGCGAGCTTGAAGAGTTCCCGTTGCGACAGTGCCCCGGCGCCGGTGTATCCCGATGCCTCGAGAGCTGAAACGGCAATTCGCTCGATGTCGGGGTAGTAGTTGCCCTTTGCAGCCGCCGCCTGACGGAGCGCAACGTTCGCCATGCGGGCCTCTTCGGGGGTGGCGACCGCCGATTGGGATCGTCGCTTGACCTCTTCGTAGAGGCCGACGATGTGCTCGAGTGCCGCGTCGGGAAGGCGAGTTGTTGCCTTGAGGTGGGAAAGGCCCAGCTCTCCATATACGGGTTCGGTCTGGTAGCGCTCCAGTAGGACCTCCAGCTGAGCGCGGCGGTTGGGAAGTTCATCGGACATCATCTCGGCCGGGCTGACGTTGAGGTTCCTGGCCAATTCGCTGATGAGGGAGAGTTTGGGCTCGCGTTTGCCGTTCTCGACCATCGACAGATAGGGGGCTGGTTTGCCGACGAGCGTACCGAGTTCGTCAAGGGTGAGGTTGGCTCGTTTTCGAAAGAACCGCAGTCTCTGACCGAATACCAGGGTGTCCACAATCATCAACTCCGCTCACTTTTGATAATTAACGTCTTTCTTGTCAGCCCAGAATACGGCTTTTTCGGGAAAATTGCGACAAGATCGTCGTAATTGCTCAACCAGAGGAACGCATTATGGATGTCAGAGGACCCATCGAAGGCCGAGTCAGCGACATTTTGTCGTACGAAGCGGTGGCCTTTCTTGAGGATCTGCACCGTCGGTTCAACCCCCGTCGACTCGAACTGCTGGTCGATCGCTCCGATCGACAGCGGCAGATCGACGCCGGCGTGTTACCCGACTTTCTGGCCGAGACGGCCGCCATCAGAAGCGGTGACTGGCAGGTGGCGGTGCCCCCGGCGGATCTGATGGACCGGCGGGTCGAGATCACCGGCCCGGTCGAACGGAAGATGATGATCAACGCCCTCAACTCGGGCGCCAAGACCTTCATGGCCGATTTTGAAGACTCGAATACACCGTCGTGGGACAACTTGATGCAGGGCCAGGTCAATGTTTACGACGCCGTCCGGCACACGATTCGTCTCACGGCCGAGGGCGGCAAGGTGTATCAACTCGATGAACGGACGGCGACGCTGCTCATCCGTCCGCGAGGATGGCACCTCGACGAAGGCCACCTGTTCGTCGATGGTGAACCGATGTCGGGGTCGCTCGTCGACGCCGGTTTGTACCTATTTCACAATGCTGCCGAATCCCTTGCACGAGGCTCCGGCCCGTACTTCTATTTGCCGAAGCTCGAAAATCACCTTGAGGCACGCCTGTGGAACGACGTGTTTGTCTTTGCGCAACAAGAGCTTGGTATCGCCCGGGGTTCGATTCGAGCCACGGTCCTCATCGAAACGGTGCTGGCCGCCTTTGAAATGGATGAGATCCTCTACGAACTTCGTGATCATTCCGCGGGACTCAACGCCGGTCGTTGGGACTACATATTCTCGGTCATCAAGAAGTTCCGCAACGATCCGAGCCGACTCCTCCCGGATCGGTCACAGATCAGCATGATGGTCCCGTTCATGCGCTCGTACACCGAACTGCTGGTCCAGACCTGTCACAAGCGGGGAGCCCACGCCATGGGTGGAATGTCGGCCTTCATACCGAATCGGCTCGACCCTGACGTCACCGAAATGGCGTTGGCCAAGGTGTCCGAAGACAAGCGCCGCGAAGCCGGAGATGGATTCGATGGGACCTGGGTTGCTCATCCCGGCCTTGTGGGAGTTGCTCAAGCCGAATTCGATGCGGTCCTCGGGAGCCGTCCCAACCAGATCGACCGGCAACGCCCCGATGTCTCGGTGCAGGCTGCAGACCTGCTCGATACGAGCGTTTCCGGTGGGACCATCACCCTCGGGGGGATTCGCACCAATGTGAACGTCGGCATTCTGTACCTGGAGTCGTGGCTCTCAGGCAACGGAGCAGCCGCCCTCTACAACCTGATGGAGGATGCGGCCACCGCTGAAATCTCCCGCTCACAAATCTGGCAGTGGGTACACACCGGTGCTCAAACCAACGATGGGCGGTCGATTACTCCCGAGTTGGTGCGGGCCATCGCCGATGAAGAGATGAGGGCCATCGCCGGCTTGGTAGGGATGGATCGTTTCGCTGACGGCCGGTTCGACGAAGCACGCGCCATCTTCGAGGACGTGGCCCTCAGTGACGATTTTGAAGACTTTTTGACCATTTCGGCCTACCAACAACTGACCAACGAAAAGGAACCAGCATGAGCATCGACGAACGCATCGCCGAGGAAGGGGCCGCCCTCCAACACGATTGGGATACCAATCCCCGGTGGAAGGGTGTCCAGCGTGACTACACCGCCGAGGACGTGATTCGTTTGCGCGGCTCGATCCGCAAGGACCATGTGTTGGCTCGTTCTGGCTCGCAACGGTTGTGGGATCTCTTGGAAACTCGACCATACGTCAACAGTTTGGGGGCGCTGTCCGGCGGTCAAGCCGTTCAGATGGTCAAGGCGGGCCTCGAGGCGATTTATCTTTCGGGGTGGCAGGTGGCCGGTGACGCCAATCTGGCCGGTGAGGTCTATCCCGATCAATCCCTGTACCCGGCCAACTCGGCCCCTCAGCTGGTGCGTCGCATCAACAACGCTCTCGAACGGGCCGATCAGGTCGCCTGGATGGAGGGCGACCAATCCACCCACTGGAACGTGCCGATCATGGCCGATGGCGAAGCTGGTTTTGGTGGTGCGCTCAACGTGTTTGAACTCACGAAGAACTTTATTGCGGCTGGGGCAGCCGGGGTTCACTTCGAAGATCAACTGGCCTCCGAGAAGAAGTGCGGTCATATGGGTGGCAAGGTTTTGGTGCCCACCTCCCAACACCTCCGAACCCTGACCGCGGCCAGGCTGGCCGCCGATGTCATGGATGTTCCCTTGCTGGTCGTTGCGAGAACCGACTCGCTGGCGGCGACCTTGCTCACGTCTGATATCGATGAGCGTGATCGCCCGTTCGTTACCGGGGAACGCAGTATCGAGGGGTTCTATCACGTCCGCAACGGCATGGAGTCATCGATCGCCAGAGCTCTGGCGTATGCTCCGTACTGCGATCTCATTTGGTGCGAAACGGGCAAACCCGACCTCGAAGAGGCTCGAACGTTCGCCGAAGCTATTCATGCCGAGTATCCCGGCAAGAAGCTCGCATACAACTGCTCTCCGTCATTCAACTGGAGCGCCCATCTCGACGATGCGACCATCGCGGTCTTCCAGAAGGAACTCGGGGCGCTTGGTTATGCCTTCCAGTTCATCACCCTGGCCGGGTTTCATGCTCTCAACGCCACGATGTTCGATCTTGCCAAGGGCTATGCCTCCGACGGGATGACCTCATACGTCAAACTTCAGGAACACGAGTTCGCGATGGAATCCGACGGCTACACCGCTACCAAGCATCAACGCGAGGTGGGGGCGGGGTATTTCGACCTTGTTGCGAATACGATTTCGGGCGGCCAGGCGTCAACGTTGGCGTTGGTTGGGTCGACCGAAGAAGAGCAGTTTTAACCGCCAGGATGAGGGCGGGCCTCTCCCGTATGGTGAAGAGGCACGCCGATCGGTATGCTTCGCCAAAGGAGGGATACAGTCATGAGCAACATCGTCCACGTCGTCGGTACCGGAACGATCGGTGAGCCACTGATCGGCTTACTGGCCAATTACCGGGAAGCCTTTGGAATTGATGAGGTGACGTTCCATAAACGGACGCCGATGATCGAAGAACGGCCCAAGGTTGCCGACCTCGAACGTCGTGGCGCAATTCTGGCGACCAATGACGATCGTCGTGCCAGTTTCGAAGCCCTCGGGCATTCACCGAAGTTTTCTGCTCAAGAGGCGATTGAACGAGCCTCCGTTGTCATTGACTGCACTCCGGCCGGCCTGACTAACAAAGAGAAGTTCTATAACGCCGCGCCCGGCCCACTTGGCTTCATGGCGCAGGGGTCCGAATTCGGATTTGGAAAGATGTATGCCCGCGGTGTGAACGATGAGGCGCTCGATCAGGGCAGCGATCGTTTCTTGCAGGTGGTTTCCTGTAACACACACAACATTTCGGCTCTCGTGAAGACCGTTGCGATGGACGGTGCCGAATCACGCCTTGAGAACGGTCGGTTTGTGCTGCTCCGGCGCGCCAATGACATCAGTCAGGATGGCTCGTTTGTCCCTGCCCCGACCACCGGTTCGCACGGGGACGAGCAGTTCGGTACCCATCATGCCCGCGACGCTCACCACCTGTTCTCCACGCTTGGCTATGACCTTCCCTTGTTCTCTTCGGCGATGAAGTTGCCCACTCAGTACATGCATTCGATGTGGTTCAGTCTCACCCTCGATCGTGAGATCGGCCTTGATGAGGTCATTGACCGGTTCACCGACAATCCACGCATCGCCTTGACCCACCATCAGTCCGCCAACAGCGTCTTCTCATTCGGACGCGACCACGGCTACTTCGGACGAATCTTGAATCAGGCGGTTATTCCTCGCCAGAGCATCACGGTGCGTGATGGCCACGAGGTCATCGGGTTTTGCTACACGCCTCAGGATGGCAACTCACTGCTGTCTTCGATCGCCGCGACGCTCTGGTATCTGCATCCCGACGGCTTCGAAGACCGGATCGACGTTCTGCGTCCGTACCTGTTCAGCGAGGTCTAGTTCGCGCCGGGCGAATCGGCGCTCGGGTGAGCGTCTCGATTACCGCGGCCTGAAACTGGCGCCGGGCGTTGCCGGTCGGTAGTTCTGATCCGTCGACGATGCGGTGGGCCAACCAGTGACATTTGCCTGGTCCATGCATGTCATACTCTGGACATGTTCGCACTGGCCCGATACACGGGACCCGTCCTGATACTCATCGGAGGGATCTGGTTTGCCCAGGGGGTTGGGTGGCTTCCCGGAAGCTTCATGACCGGATCGACCTTCTGGACGGTCGTGGGGTCGGTGAGCGTCGTGGTAGGCGGTTGGCTGTCGTCGCTCGGCTGGCGAACCACCAGCCGGAAATCACGGTCTTGGTGACCTGGCAGAGACGTCGTACGGGCCTGTTTTGACGGTCGGTGCGCTAGCGTGCCTGGGATGGATGGTCACAAGCAACGCCAAGCGCTGACCGCTGCCGAGCGTTCGATCGCGCATTTGGTGGCCGGCAAACCCGAAGAAGCGGAACGGGCCGCTCGGCGCGCCGGTGAACTCGATCAGATCGGGAGTTTCTCGAACCTCGTCACGGCGGTTGGCGCGGCCGCCGCAGACGTCCGCGACGCTGGTCGGGTACGAGCCGACCACGTCGAGAACTTGTTGGTCGCGGTCGGAGCCGGTCCGTTGGCCGAGCTGGTTCAACAACTTAGATGAGCGACTACCACCTTCATCTGGCCCCCCATCAGGTCATGGCCGAGCCGGTCATATTCACGGCCGATCTGGTTGAAGAATATGTCGAAGCTGCTGCCCTCCGGGGTATCACCGAGATCGCCATCACCGAGCACGTGTACCGGTGCAAAGAAGCGCTGCCGATTCTCGGGGAGTTCTGGGACGACCCCACCATCCCCGCCGGGATCGCCGCCTACACCGCAGGATTTGTGCAGGCCGAGTGCAACTTTCGCCTCGACAACTATGTCGAAGCGGTCATGGCCGCCAAAGATCGTGGTTTGCCGGTAAAAATCGGACTGGAAGTGGACTTCTTCCCCGAGTCCATCGAAGGCATCATGGATCTCATCGAGGGATACCCGTTTGATGTGCTCGTTGGCTCGGTCCACTGGGTGGGCGGTTGGGCGGTCGACTCGCTGCAAACCCAGTCGGAGTTTGATCGGCGTGGGTTGCTTGAAGCGTATGACCAATACGCCTCGGTCGTAGCCCAGATGGCCGGATTGGGATCTCTCGACATCATCGGTCATGTCGATGTTCCGAAACGGTACGGTCGGTCGCTTCCGTCCGAACACGGCGAAATCTTTCAACCGGTCGTCGAAGCGGCCGCCCGCACCGGGATGGCAGTTGAGATCAACTCGAAGGGACTTACCAAGCCGATCGCCGAGATGTATCCGTCTCAATGGCTCCTGGCCCGTTTTCAGGCGGCCGGGGTTCCGGTTACGTTATCGTCTGATGCGCACCGACCGGCTGATGCCGGATGGGGCATCGATCGGGCGGCCGCGCTGGCTCGTGATGTTGGATACGTCACCTACCGTCGATTTGATGCACGGGTCGGATACGACGTAGCGTTGCCTGAACTCAAGGAGGGTTGATATGCACGGACTTTTGTTGTGGATTCACATTTTGGCGGCAGCCGTATGGATAGGCGCGGCCACGGCGGTGGTCTACCTGGCGCCGAGTATGGCCCAGAACGCCATCACCGGTCAGGTATTCGCCACCGAATGGGTGGCGATGGGTCGCAAGCTCTTCACTCCGGCCGCCATCGTTTCGTTGGCTACTGGCATCGGCCTCGTCGTCGACGGTACGACCAGCTTCTCTGCCGGCTTTGTATCGATTGGGTTCTTGATGGTCATCGTTGGGGCAGCGGTAGGTATCAGGGTCAACGCCCCGGCCGGCCGACAAATTGCCGCTGCCCATGAGTCAGGTGCCGAGACTGCTGCCCTGTACGCTCGCGTTCGAATGATCGGTCTTGTCGAGTTGGCACTGCTGGCCTTCACGGTGTATGCCATGGCGACCAAATTGGGCGCATGATCGTCGAGGTGGTGGCGGTCGGTACCGAGCTGCTACTCGGGCAGATCGTCAACTCCAACGCAGCGTTTCTCGGACACCAGTTCGCCGAGAACGGATTCGATTCGCATTTCCAGGTGGTCGTTGGGGACAACTTCGATCGTATGGTCGAGACCTTCCGTACGGCTATCGACCGGGCCGACGCCGTAGTGATCACCGGCGGAATCGGCCCTACCCAGGACGACGTCACTAGGGAAGCCATCGCGGTGGCAACCGGTCGCAAGATGATTCGGGACGAGGAATATGCCCTGGCCATGCGGACCCGGTGGGAGAGCCTCGGCCGGGTAATGCCAGAGAACAACCTTCGCCAGGCTGACCGGCCCGAGGGGGCTGAACCGCTTCCCAATTCGGCAGGGACCGCCCCGGGGTTGGCCCTTGAGCACCAGGGAACCTGGATCTTTGCCGTGCCGGGAGTCCCCGCCGAGATGGAACTGCTGATAACCGGGCACGTGATACCCCGGCTGCGCCGGGCCGCCGGTGACTCGGTCGTACTCGTGTCGCGGGTTATTCGCACCTGGGGGCGTTCGGAATCCCAGGTCGCTGAGATGCTCGATGACCTCTTCCAGGCGAGCGTCAACCCCTCTGTGGCCTTTTTGGCTTCGGCCGGCGAAATCAAAGTTCGGGTGACCGCCAAGGCGGAAACCGAGGCCGAGGCCGAGTTGTTGATCGCTCCGGTTGAAGCTGCCATTCGTGATCGGCTGGGCTCAACGGTCTTCGGTACCGATCGGGACACCATCTACCGGGTGGTTCAGGCCATGTTGATGCAGAAGGGGTGGACGATCGCTACGGCGGAGTCCGCCACGGCCGGACTTGTGTCGGCAGCCCTCACCAGAACCCCCGGATCGTCTGCGGTTGTCGCAGGTGGCATCACCGCCTACACGATCGATGCCAAGGCGCAGCTGCTCGGGGTGTCCAGGGACCTCATGGCATCCGAAGGAGTGGTTTCGGAGCCGACCGCGCTGGCGATGGCTGAGGGAGCGCGGTCCCGGTTCGGGACAGATGTCGGCGTGGCAGTGACCGGAGAAGCCGGCCCGGATCCTGCCGAGAAGGACACCGGGACGATGGTGATCGCGGTGGTAACTCCCGAGGGACGAAGAGCACGAACGCTCCGTCTCCCGGGGGATCGTGAACGGGTCCGAACCTACGCCACAACCGCCGCCCTGCACCTTGTTCGATTGGCGGTCGCGGGGGAGTGGTGGGGTCCGTAGGTCGGGTGTTTGTGGCGGTCGGGTTGTCCGATGACAACCGCCATGCCCTGGCGGCCTACCTGGGGGAGGTGTTGGAACCGCTGCCCGGCAAGCCGGTGCCCCCGGCGAATTGGCATCTTACGATCAGGTATATGGGAGACATGGCGGAGTTGGCCTACGACCGGTTTCTGAATGCTCTCGACGAGGTTGAAAAGCCGGTTCCGTTCCGGATGTCCTTTTCGGGTCTCGGGGCATTTCCCAAACCGACCAAGGCGACGGTCTTGTGGCTCGGGATCGCCCGCGGAGAGGACGAGCTTATGGCCCTTGGTGGGGCAGCCGAAATGGCGGCCGTCGAGGTTGGGCTCCCTGGTGAAGACCGACCGTTCCAGCCCCACCTCACCCTGACCCGCATCCAGCCGCCGCGAAATGTGTGGCCGTGGCTCGCCGATGTGCCGGAACCGCCCATCAAGATCGCGGTCACCGGGGTGGGCCTCTATCGGAGTCATCTGGGTGGGGCAACCCCGGTGTATGAACTGCTCGATACGATCGATCTGTGATCCAAAAGAAAATCCACCACATCGAACGTCTGTTCGTGTAATGTTCGATTCACAAATTTGTCACACCCAAAACGTACCGTAGTCATCACGGGGCCCAGGTCCGATCGATCCAGGTTCAATCCGACAGACTTCTAAGGAGCAACATGACCGAGAGAGACAAAGCAATCGAAATGGCCATGAGCCAGATCGACCGGCAATTTGGTAAGGGCGCCATCATGAGGATGGGCGACAAGGCCATCCAGCAGATCGACACTATTTCGACCGGAGCGCTCTCTATCGACCTGGCCCTGGGTATTGGTGGGGTTCCTCGTGGACGGGTAGTCGAGATCTACGGCCCCGAGTCGAGCGGTAAGACAACCCTGGCACTTCATATTGTGGCCGAAGCCCAACGGAACGGTGGCTTGGCAGCCTTTATCGACGCCGAGCATGCCCTTGATCCCATCTACGCTCGCGCGCTGGGCGTCGATGTCGACGAGCTGCTCATCTCCCAGCCCGATACCGGCGAGCAGGCCCTTGAGATCACCGACACGCTGGTCCGGTCGGGGGCCCTTGACGTCGTGGTGATCGACTCGGTGGCGGCGCTCGTTCCCCGTGCCGAAATCGAAGGCGAAATGGGTGACTCCCATATGGGCCTGCAGGCCCGCCTCATGTCGCAAGCCTTACGGAAACTGACCGGCAACCTCCATAAGAGCCAGACGACCTGCATCTTCATCAACCAGCTTCGAGAGAAGATTGGCGTCATGTTCGGTTCGCCGGAGACCACTCCAGGAGGTCGAGCGCTCAAGTTCTACTCGTCGATCCGCATCGATGTCCGTCGTATTGAGACCATCAAAGACGGTCAATTGGGTATCGGTAACCGGGTCCGGGCCAAGATTGTCAAGAATAAATTGGCTCCACCCTTCCGCCTCGCCGAGTTCGACATCATGTTCGGAGAGGGCATTTCGCGTGAAGGAAGCCTCATAGACGTGGCTGTCGAGCAGGGAATTTGCAAGAAGAGTGGTGCCTGGTACAGCTTTGATGGTGACCAGATCGGACAGGGTCGAGAGGCAGCCAAGCGCTTCTTGCGAGAGAATCCGGAAATCGCCATGCAACTCCAAGATCGGGTGCTTCAAGCGGTAGGTCTGACAGGTGCCGATGCTGAAGGAGAACCTGAGGCAGCCACTCCACCCGAAGAAACGACGGTCTCTGCCGAAGAACCGTCCGCTGAGTAGGTCACCGGCGCAATTCAGGCGATCGCGGGCGAGACCACAAAAGATCTCCCCCGCGATCGCTTTCCAGCGGTTACGATGAGGCTCGGAATACAACATTTTGAACCGCAACCGTAGTACTACTGACCAACAGACATATCCGGCATCGAGGGGGTTCGGGGTAACCCGTTTATCGGGGTTAAACCGTTTAACTGACGTTGTCAGGTTGGTAGCGCTGCCGAAAGGCAGATCACATGGATACTCCAACGACCGCCATCATTATCGGCGCTTCGACGGCGATAGTTGCCGGGCTTATCGGCTACTTGTTCGCCCTGATCAGGCGCCGCTCAGAAGGATCCTCGGAGAGCTCTGAAAGTCTCATTGCCGAAGCGCGTCTTGAGGCCCAACGGACTCTGTCGGCCGCCGAGCAAGAAGCAAGGGCCAAGGCCGAGGCCTATCGCGACCGCGAAGATGTAACGCTCGAGCAGCGTCGGATCGAAGCCAAATCGTCCGAGGATCGGCTTGCCCAACGCGAACAGACACTTGAGCAACGAGCCACGAACCTTGCCCAACGTGAGCAGATGCTCATTAGCCGTGAGGAAGAGATCACCCAGGTTCGCGGCGAGGCGGAACGCCTTCGTGAAGACGCCCGCCACCACCTGGAACGCCTGGCCGGCTTCGATGCGCAACTCGCCAAGACCGAACTGCTTGCTCAGGTCGAAGACGAAGCCCGGCGCGAGGCGATGATTCTCGTGCGCGACATGGAGACCAAGGCCCGGGAAGAGGCCGATCGTCGAGCCAAGCGAATTCTCACGACTGCTGTTCAACGCCTCGCCTCCGATGTGGTCGCCGAGACCACCACGTCGGTTGTGGCACTCCCCACCGATGACATGAAAGGGCGGATCATCGGCCGGGACGGTCGTAACATCCGATCCTTCGAATCGATCACCGGTGTCAACCTCGTGGTCGATGACACACCCGAGGCAGTTTCGGTGTCGTCCTTCGATCCGGTCAGGCGTGAGATTGCCCGACATACCCTGGAGATGTTGGTAGAAGATGGCCGGATCCACCCGGCATCGATCGAACAGTTCTTCGAAAAAGCTTCTGCGTTGATTGAACAAAGCATCCGCGACGCTGGCGAGTGGGCACTGCTCGACGTGGGGATCTCAAGAATGCACCCGGAGCTTGTCACCCTGCTTGGTCGCCTCCAGTATCGGACTTCGTACGGTCAGAACGTCCTGAAACATTCGGTAGAGGCCGCTCACGTGTCGGCGATGCTCGCCGCTGAGATCGGCGTTGATCCGATCACGACGAAGCGCTCGGCGTTGCTACATGACATCGGCAAATCGGTCACCCACGAAGTCGAGGGCTCGCATGCGTTGATCGGAGCCGAGATTGCTCGGCGGTTTGGTGAGGACCCGGCGATCGTCCACGGGATTGAGGCCCATCACAATGAGGTCGAGCCCCGTACGCTGCTCGCCATTCTGGTTCAGGCGGCCGATGCCGTGTCGGCGGCCCGACCGGGCGCCCGTCGAGAGACGCTCGAGTCGTATGTCCGGAGGCTGGAACGCCTTGAGACGATTGCGATGGCCTTCGAGGGAGTCGAGAAGGTCTACGCCATGCAGGCGGGCCGTGAGATACGGGTCGTTGTGGACCCGGGCGTGCTGGATGATCTATTGGCCGGCGATCTCGCTCGCAAGATCTCGCGGCGCTTCGAGTCTGATCTTGAGTATCCCGGTCAGATCCAGGTCACCGTTATTCGGGAGTTCCGGGTAACCGACTACGCTCGCTAGCCCGATGAGCGAAATCTTGCTTCCCAATCCGCGCGTCAGAGAGCGCCGCATCCCCACACGGGTGGGCCAAACCTATTTTGTGCGCACGTTCGGATGTCAGATGAATGAGCACGATTCGGAACGGATTTCCGGACTGTTCGAGGCCGATGGCATGACGAAGGCGCCGAGCGTCGAAGAGGCCGACGTGGTATTCATCAACACCTGCACCATCCGCGAAAACGCCGATAACAAGCTGTACGGGACTCTCGGCAGTCTGGCCCATCTCAAAGATGACGCCCCCCATCGGGCCCTGATCGTCGGTGGCTGTGCCGCCCAGAAAGATCGCGAGGTGGTTCGGGAGCGGGCTCCGTGGGTCGATGTGGTCCTCGGCACCCACAATCTCGACCGGGTGGTCGACCTGCTCGACCAGGCCCAACAGTGGGGCCCGATCACCGAGATCGTCGATGAGTTACAGGAGATGCCGTCGTCGCTGCCGGTACGACGCGAAGTCGATCATTCTGCCTGGGTGACCATTCAGATTGGATGCAACAACACCTGCACATTCTGTATCGTTCCGGCCGTTCGAGGAATCGAGATTTCCCGTCGACCTGGCGACATCATCCGGGAAGTGACCCAACTGGCGGCCGATGGGGTAGTGGAGGTGACCCTGCTTGGTCAAAACGTCAATACCTATGGTCGCGATCTGGCGATTGACGGCAAGCGTCGGCCGATATTTGCCGATCTCCTGCGGAGAGTCGGGGAAGTCGACGGTATCAGGCGAGTTCGATACACGAGTCCACATCCGGCTGATTTCAATGAGGACGTTGCCATCGCAATGGCCGAAACCGTCGCGGTGTGTGAGCAGCTTCATCTGCCCCTCCAGTCGGGGAGTGACCGGATCCTCGCCAGAATGCACCGCGGATACAACCGGGAGCGGTTCATGGATCGACTCCGTCTTGCTCGCCGGCATCTGCCAGGACTGACAGTGTCGACCGACATTATCGTCGGGTTCCCTGGCGAAACCGAAGAAGACTTCGATCTGACGCTTGGCGTGGTGCAAGAGGCGCAATTCGACTCTGCGTATACCTTCCAGTTTTCTGCAAGGCCAGGGACGGCCGCCGCTGACTATGCCGAGGACTTTGTTCCCCAAGCGATCGTGACGGAGCGGTTCAATCGGTTGATAGCCCTACAGGACTCGATTTCGTTTGCCCGCAATCAGAATGACGTTGGCAGGAGCCTGTCAGTGCTCATCGATGGACCGTCCAAACGGGATCCCGATGCGGCGACTGGACGGACTCGGGGGGGCAAGCTTGTGCATGTCGCCGGAATGTATCCGGCGGGAACGTTCGTCGACGTCGAGATCATCAAGGCCGGCAAGCACAGCCTGATCGGGAGACGGATCTGAACATTATTGCCTTGGTCGGGCCGACGGCCTCGGGCAAGTCGGATCTGGCGCTCCGGTTGGCGAGGGATACCGGTGCCTGCCTGCTTTCTGCCGATTCGATGCAGGTGTACCGGGGGATGGACATCGGGACTGCCAAGCCAACCCTGGCCGAACAGGCTGAGGTTCCCCATCATCTGATCGATCTTGTCGAACCGGAGGAGTCCTTCTCGGTGGCCGACTTCCAGAGTGCGGCCCGGGCAGTATTGGCGGACCATGGTGGCCGGCGGATCATCGTTGTGGGAGGATCAGGTCTCCACGTCCGGGCGCTTCTTGATCCCCTCGAGTTCCCTCCCCATGACCCGGCCGTCCGTCAGTTAATCGATGCCCTGCCACCTGAGGAGTCACGGGAGCGCCTTCGGGCCGCCGACTGCCACGCAGACGATGTGCTCGATTTGGCGAACCCCCGCCGCGTACAACGGGCTCTGGAGATTCTTGAGATAACCGGTCTGACCCCTTCCCAGAGGGCCGTAACGGCGGAGGCCAGGGCGGTGGCTGCTTATGAACCGCTGGTCCCGTTCGCCGGCTTTGGTATTGACGCCGCAGAAGCGCTCGGTAGCCGGGTGGCCGACCGCACCGATGTAATGGTCGAGGCTGGGTTTGTGGCAGAAGTGCGCTCGCTGGCCGGTCGTCTTGGCGCTACCGCCCGGTCGGCGACCGGATACCCGGAATTCGGTGCCTATGTAGCGGGGGAGAGCAGTCTCGATGAAGCGGTCGGCAAAACCCGGGAAGCGACGGTGGCGCTCGCCAAACGCCAGCGAACCTTCTTTCGGCGGGACCCACGCATCGTCTGGCTGGATTGGCACGATGACCCCGTGGTTCGTTACGACTCATTTCGTGCCCAACTCGATAAGCTGGGCCTATGGAATTCGTGAAGATGCACGGCCTCGGCAACGACTTTGTTGTCTTCGAAGGACCCGCTTCGTGGAGCGCCGACCAAGTCGCCGCCATTTGTAACCGCCGCACCGGGGTGGGAGCCGACGGGATTCTCATCGTCACCAACCTCGACGACAACCAGGTACGAATGGAATATTGGAATGCCGATGGGTCGGTGGCCGAGATGTGCGGGAACGGTTTACGGTGCGTTGCCCGATTCGCCATCGACAAGGGCTGGCTCGACCCGGCCGGTGGCCGGGTGCTCACAGCGGTCGGCGCTCTCGCAGTCGCGCCGGTCGGCGACGGACGGTACCGGGTACAGATTGGACAGCCGGCGGTCGGCGAAGAGTTCGGTCACGAACTGACCTTCCGTCGGGTTTCTGTTGGGAATCCTCACGCCGTGACGTTCGTGGAAGATGTCGGGGTCGCCCCGGTCGAGACTCTGGGCTCGGACCTCGAACAAGCCACCCCTGGAGGAACGAACGTCGAATTTGCTCAACCGACGGCTGCCGGGATACGGGTCAGAACCTGGGAGCGAGGAGTTGGCGAGACGAACGCCTGTGGAACGGGTGCGGTAGCTACCGCGGTGGCGGCTCGCGCGGCGGGTTTGGCGGGTGATCAGGTCACGATTCTGCTGATCGGAGGGCCGTTGGTAGTAGAGCTGGACGGGCCCGATGCGTTTATCACCGGGCCCGCCGAATACGTGTTCTCTGGTACTACGGAATTGATCTAAGGACCGAGACAACCTTTCCAAGTATCTCGACTCCCTCGGTGAATACCATCGGCTCGAGTGCGGAATTCTCCGGATGCAGGATCACCGCTCCGTTCTTGCGTTCGAGTCGCTTGATGGTCGCCTCTTCACCGTCGATGAGGGCCGCCACGATCTCTCCGTCCCGAGCGTCGTTCTGCTGGCGGACGACAACGAAGTCTCCATTGAGGATCCCGGCGTTGATCATCGATTCGCCCTTGACTTGAAGCATGAAGAGCGTGCCGGTACCCACGAGTGACTCCGGAAGGGGCATGACCTCGTCGATGTCTTCGGCGGCGAGAATCGGGCTACCGGCGGCGATCCGACCCAACAGGGGAACGGCGCGCTGTCGCCCGACCGGCATCGAAGATTCCTCATCCGAGTGTGAGGTGACTTCGATTGCCCGTGGCTTGGTCGGGTCGCGTCGCAGGAAGCCGTGCTTGACGAGTGTTGAAAGGTGACTGTGCACCGTCGACGGAGAAGACAAGCCGATGGCATCGCCGATTTCACGAACCGAAGGCGGGTACCCCCGTTCGGAGACCGTGGTCTGAATGAATTGGAGCACTTCCTTTTGCCGGGTGCTCAGCTGTTCCATGTCGCCGCTCATGCAGATCCTTTCGAACATGTGTTCCCGTCACGTTACCGCCATCGCCGACCGAATACAAACATATGTTCGACTTGACACCAAACGTACGTTCGATATAGTGAGAGCGAACACGTGTTCGGGTCTCCATCGTTACACGGTTGCGAATGGAGAGCCAAAGCGGGTGTTCGGGCTTTCAGAGCGACGGTGCACCAGCAAAGGCACCTGAACCCGGGAAGCCGGCGGACCGGTGAGATTTTGTCACACCGGGTTCGTAGGTTGTGAATCAGCCAGTCATGGATGAGCCACAGGAAGCCTCCGGCGAGTCAGGACTCGGTCCCAGAGGCAAGGTAAGGAGACAGCGATGATGACAATAGCCCAAACCCCGAATAGGCAACCGATGGTGCGTCTCATCGAGCCGATCGTCACACCGATCCGGATCAACGTGAGGCGTCTGATCGTGTTGCTGGCCGTTGTTCTCTTCGCTCTGTCTTTGATCTTTGTCGCTGGAGCTCAGGCCGGAAGCTCATTGCGCGAAACGTCAACGCACGTCGTAGGGTCAGGTGAAACGTTGTGGGATATTGCAGCGGAGTACACGGCACCTGGCGGAGACGTGCGGGCGACTCTGTACGACATTCGACAGATGAACGATCTGTCGAGCAGCTTGCTTGGTCTCGGCCAGGCGCTGACGGTACCGGGTGGTCACTGACAAACGGGGACGGAGTAACCCGCTCTGCGGCGGGTAAACAGGGGCCGGGCGGGTCGATGTGGGTAGACGCATAAGGGGCGTCTACCAGCATCGGCCCACCTCGTTAAGTAGACGATGCAATGGTCGGGTTGGTCTCGCAACGGTTCCCGGCGGTATCCTGGCCCGATGCAATGTCCATTCTGTGCATCGGCCGACACGAGGGTCATTGACTCGCGCCCAGCCGAGAACGGCTCGTCGGTGCGCCGGCGGCGTGGTTGTGACTCCTGCGAGAACCGGTTCACGACCTATGAGCGCACCGAGTCGGTACTCATGGTTCGTAAACGCAACGGGTCCTTGCAGCGGTTCGATGCCACCAAACTGCGGCACGGCCTCGAGACGGCGTTGGCCGAGCGACCCAACTCCGAGGAGATTGTCGGTGCCGTGGTCGATGACGTCATGGTGGCCGCCCGGCGTCAGGGGCCCATGGTCGATTCCGATGAGATCGGCCGGGCGGTTCTCGAGGCTCTGCGTCGTCACGACCAGGTCGCCTACCTACGGTTCGTGTCGGTCTACAAAGATTTCAAGGGTGCCGGCGATTTTGAGGCGGAGATGGCCACGCTTGAGTCGAGCGACCGCGCTTAGGGAGCCCGGTTGAGCAGATCTCCGGCGGCTTGGAGATCTGCCTCATAGGCGAGGGCCAGTTCTGCAATCTCCGTATCGAACTGGTCGTAGGCGGTGTCCCTGGCAGTGTGGTTGGCTACTACCCGTTCGATCATGTTGTTGCCGGTCGCCGCGGCGACATCGGCGTCGTTGCTGCGGAGTGCCTCCAGGTACCGGTCGATCATCGGGAGGAGGTCGGCGGCCAGTTGTTCGGTTTCGAGCCGGTGGCTCGTAAGAGAAGGATCCCGGGGAAGTCGTTCAAGGGCTCGTTCGGCGTCGCTGACCATGGTGGCGAGGTCGAAGCCGATCTGACCGCTCAGGGTCCGGTCCGCTTCGGCAGGTAGTGCCGGCAGACGGAACAGCGTATCGGATACGAGGCGGTAGGAAAGGGCGTCACCGAGTCGGCTCTCGATGAGACTCCCGCGGTCGGCAGCCGAAGATAGAACTGAGGCGACGTCGCCGTAGCCGTCCCAGGATGACAGACCCGAGGCGGCCGTTGATAGATCACGGGCCGCCCGATCGATGGTGGCGAGTAGTACGGCCGATCCCGAGAGAGATTCTGCCGGGGTATTCGGCTCGGCAAGGTATCCGCTGATAAGCGTCAGGTCGTCGACCGTGCCGGCGGCGGCCTGAATAGCTGTGCGGGCTGGGCCGATTTCAGGGCTGGTGGCCGTTTCGGTCCGAAGATTGAAGGCGACGAATACGATGAGCGCGATGGCGGCCGCGATGGCGGCGATTTGGCCCCACCGCCGGTCGGTGTTTTGGAATCTCGCAGACAAGCTGCTCGGAACCGACGTCCACGATCCTTCCAGTGCATCGAGTCCATCGGTAGCCTGCCAGAGGCGTTCGATAAGGTTTCCGGTATTCTCTCCGGCGGTCATGGCTCCGATCTCGCTCAAGCGAGGGATGGAGTCGAACAGGCCGAGTCTGGTCGGTCGGATTGACTTGAGAGCCGGTTCAGCCAGTTCCGGTTCGGCCAGCAGGATCGCCTGGCTCGGCGCGTGAGCTGTCATGACAGGCAGGAATTCTTCGTCGCTCAGCACCTCGTTGTCGCCGTCAAATCCGAACATTTCGACAAACGGCAAGTTCATCGGCCCCGGAGGAATGTGGCCGGCCTGTGGTAGTCGTCTGACGGGGGATGACGGTTTGGCTGGCCGATGTGGCCTCATGGCCGCACCTGGTGCAGACAGGTGCTCAGTGGCAGCCATGGTTGGAGCCATGGACCGGCGGAGGGCGGCGGCCGGTTCGGAGGCTTTGATCGTGTTGACCGCTTTGACCGTCGTGACGGCCAAGCGTTGCACCGGGCGCAGCGACCGCTTGCTGCGATGGCGCCCCGGGGATGAACTGAATACGACGGGCCGGATGGGGTGGCCCTGCGGGCATGATCCGTCCGTAACCGAGACTGTGGCTTTGCAGCCATTACAGTACAAGTTCGGCAAGTAACTTCTCCATGGGTAATCCGCCCGGATTAGCCCCACGAATGGTTATCACATGCAGATTAGCTTCAAAAAGCTTGATACTGAACTACCAACGCCTCGCCACGCCCATGAGGGTGATGGTGGCGTGGATCTTTATGCCCGAGAACCGGCCTCTCTGGCTCCTGGTGGGCGTGCCAAAGTGGCGACGGGCATCGCCGTGGCCATCCCGGTCGGCTACGCCGGGCTAGTCGTGCCGCGCAGTGGCCTCGCCGCCAAACACGGGGTGGGAGTGACCAATGGTCCGGGTCTGATCGATGCCGGCTACCGGGGCGAAGTGGCTGTCTTGCTTGTTAATCACGGATCGGAGCCGGTTGAGATTGCCCGCGGTGATCGGGTTGCCCAGCTAATGGTCGTCCCGGTCGTCGTCCAGGAATTGATCGAGGTCGACGAGCTTCCGGAATCTTTCCGGGCCGCCGGAGGGTTCGGCTCGACTGGCCGCTGAGTCGATATCGTCGCGAGGGCGCCTGACTTTACGAGTCGTGCCGTTGGGCTAACATGTCGGCGCACAGGCGGAAGTAGCTCAGCTGGTAGAGCGCAACCTTGCCAAGGTTGAGGTCGCGGGTTCGAATCCCGTCTTCCGCTCCACGTCGACCGGCTGATATTGATAGGGTCGATGTGAAAACGAGGTCTCATCGGCCTCCACATGGCGACGTGGCCGAGTGGTTAGGCAGAGGTCTGCAAAACCTCGTACCCCGGTTCAATTCCGGGCGTCGCCTCTCCGACTTCGGTCGGAAATGTAAGTCCCCAGGGCCGTTAGCTCAGGGGGAGAGCGCTTCCCTGACACGGAAGAGGTCGCTGGTTCAAATCCAGCACGGCCCACAACCAGAAACCCCGCTCCCAGAGCGGGGTTTCTGGGTATTCGGGAGAGTGGCACCGGCCGTGTTTTTTGGGTTTAGTCCACACCTAGTCCACACTTAGTCCGCGAACTGTTATCGCTTTGGGTTCACGGACGCCAAATTCGGGGCACCGGAAGCAACCGTTCGAAGGCCGGAAACGAGGTCATCGAGAGTGTCAGCCGAGGCGATAGCGGGATTCTTGGTGGTTGTCGTGGCGGTGGCGGCGGTGGCCTGGTTGCGTCCGGTAGGCGATTCGGTTCCACCGGTGGCCGATATCCCATCGATCACCGGTGATGTGGGGTCTGCGGCTCTGCCGTCTGTGTTCGCGGTTCCGACGCGGGTGCCTGACGGGTTCAAGCTCGTGATAGTCGAGTGTGGCTTCCTCGATGATGGTACGGTGCTTGAATACGTGCCGGCTGGTGGATCGTATGACCCGACTGCTGAGTTGTTGATTGCCATATTTCCGCCTCGAAGCCCAGAAGTTTCGGATGACCCCGATGTGATCGCCGAGCGGCTCGCTACCGCCTACCCGAATGCGACGATCACCGAGACTTCTGTTCGGGGGCAGCCAGGGTTCCTGATCGACCGTGACGGATCGGTCACCGACACCTGGACCGCAGCGGTGCTGACGATCGAGCAGTCCGGTCTCCTCTCCGAAGTCCAAGGACGGTTCGTGGACCCCGCCGAGGTCCTGGCAGTAGCTCGCGGGCTGGTTTCGGTGCCCCGAGAGGAGTTCGAGCAGCTAGCGGTCGAGGCGATCAACTGGGATCTTCAAGTCACAGCCTGGATCCTCGAGCCAGACCGTTTGCTGAGCCTCCTTGCCGACGTGTCGGGTGTCGAGTCTGTCGCCCTCTCCACCCTGCGTCTGGACGGACTTGACATCGTGTCTATGATCGCGTCCGACCCATCCCGACAGTCCCCCACTACCACTGCAAAGATTCCGGCGACCTCGGAGCCGGTCACGACTGAACCGGATCCTCTTGTCCCCGAGCGGGTCCCTCGGGTGATGGTCACCCTTGAGAGGGGTGCCAACCCGGAAGCGGTCGCCGCCGAGATCCTCGCCGTTGGAGACTTTATTCAGGTCGGTTATTCACCGGCGATTGGTGCGGCGATCAGTCAACAGTATATGGACGACGTGCTCGGAGATGCCGAGATCATCCACCAGAACCCGCTCATGTATCAGCCGCTGCCAGGACCCGAATCGCGATTTGACACGTCAACGTTGGGCACCGAAGTGAAACTCGAAGCGGCGACCGCCTCCACCGAGTTCACCGAAGCCACCCTCCAGACGATCGACGACCTAAGGCAGAGGCGGGTATCAGTACAAGGCCCGATCATCCACATCGGATCCATCGACGATGGCACCCGGCTGATACTCATCTTCGCAAACAACCGGGACTACTTCGAGTCAAGCATCTTTGAATGGGGAGCCGGATCGGGGGGCGGTATGCTCGGAGCCGGGTATCTCTACGGCGAAGTAGGCAGCTCCAGTGGCGAGGGCGGGACGAACATGCGAGTACGGTCCCACTCGAAACGTCGGTCGTTGTCTTGGAACTCGCTGACGGCACCAACCTCTGGCAACGTCCCATCGCCGGCTACGGACAGTTTCCCATTCAGGGGACCGACGCATCGAGACCATCGGGGACCGTCATTGCCCTTGCCGCTGACGGCACCACCATCGGCCAATGGAAAAGGAACAATTGATCCGTGGAACCGCGTGAAACACTTCGAGGGATTGGGGGAGGGGAAGAGAGGCGACATGGGTCCAATCCTGCGTCGTGGCGTCCTCACCGGGGCCGTTGTACCTCGGGGAGCCACCCGCCAGGGAACGGCCCGAAATCAGGGGAGATCTGGTCGCCTGATTTGAAGGTAAGGATCGGCCGGAGAGCCTGGTTGCCAGCCAACCATTCGCCCTCGCCGTCGCGGAACCACCAGGTGCCATCGACGACTTCCAGTACCGCAATATCCGCCACTGTCCCCTCGCTTAGAGTGCCGATCTCGTGGGCGTTTCCGAGCAAATCGGCGGGGTTGTGGGTGCTCATCTGGACGACGTCGTTGAGCGAGAACCCCAATGCCAAGAACCTGCCCATGGTGTGGGTCATGGATCCGACTATGTCGCGCCCAGGTCGAGTGATGTCGGTGCTGACCGTGAATGGAATCACTCCTTGATCGATCATCAACCGGGCGACCTTGAAACTCAAGTTGTACCGACCATGTGCCGGATCCAAGATGACTCCCCGCTTTTGGGCCTCCAACAACTCAGGCACGACTTTGCCGTGGTCGTCTATGACCCTGCCCGGCGCTCCTGTGTAGACATGGGTGAGTAGATCCCCGGCCTCGAGTAGCGGGAGTAGCTGTCGAGTGATTTCGGCTGATCTGCCGAAGTTGGCGTCGCCAATGTGGACCATCAGCCGCACACCCGCCTTTCGGGCGGCTTGGGCCGCTGCTTCCAGGGGGGCCAGACCGTGGTCTTCAACTACCGGGCCGCACGCCCGTACTTTTACGCCGACGATCTCCGGGTAGCGCGAAATGGTCTCAACGGTTGCATCAATGTCGATGTCGGCAAGCGTGTTCGCCTCGGGGACATGAGCAATGCCATACCGAGCGATGTGGATATTGGTGTACACCTTGGTCTTGGCGCGAGTCACCACGTGATGATGGAAGCCCTCGTACGTTGCCGACCCGGCGCTACCGGCATCGACCAGGGTCGTGACTCCGGACTCCACTCCGGCCAGATCCGGATCGAGGCCGTTGCGGGCGCCGTGGTGGTATACGTGGGTATGAATATCGATGAGACCAGGAACGACCAGCTTCCCCCCGACATCGACCCATCGCCGGGCTTCGGAAGGATCGATGTTCGGAGCGATCCGGGCGATCCGGTCGCCAGTCATCGCGATATCGAGTGCCTCGTCGATTGAGTTGCCAGGGTCGATTACTCGTCCGCCGCGTAGCACCAGGTCGTACATCGACGTATACCTCCTCAACTGTTGAGGATATCCGGCTTTGTCGTCGGTGGTCGCCGATGTGGCCATACGTATGATGAAGACACGACCAAACGAGGAGGTCCCGCCCATGTCGCAAGATGAAATCACCTATGACCCAACCGCCGTTTCGACGTTTCGTCAGATCTGGGGGCCTGATTTTCTGCCGCCGTTCCCGCGTACGCCGGAAACCGTTGAGGCCATGGCGCCAATCGCTGCCGCCCAGGGGGCGGTGATGAGCAACCCGGTGCTTGACCTGAAGACCCGGGCCCTGGTGATCTTCGCGACCATGGTGGCGTTGGGCTACCAACCCGAAGCCAAGCTGTACATTCAGGGGTTGCGAAACCTCGGATATACGGTGCGGCAGATCGCCGAGATTATCGCCCAGGTTGCGTTGTACGCCGGAATGCCACGGGGGATCGACGCCAACATGCTGCTTACCGAGGTCCTTGCCGAGGACGACGAACGTCAGGCATCAGGCGGATTCTTCTATAGGTTCCCCGGGGAATCGTAGGAGGCCGCAAGCCAAGCCACCCACCCGTTCCGACCGCACGGCTGGATGAACAGCCTCCCGGTCATTGCGAGATCGGGCGGGCATAGGTTGCGGTGGTGGCGTTTTGGGCGAGAGTCCGGCTGTCGCCTCCGTCGACCTCGAGGGTCACGATTCGACTGTCCGGTTGGGGGCACAAAAGCAGTGAGCTTTGGAACCCGGCCCTGAGGCACCGCTCAGCAATCTGCTGGCCTTCGTCGGGGATGGCGATTTCACGTTCGTATGTGTCGACGGTTTCTCCGGTGGTTAGTTCGACGAGTGCGATTGTGAGGTACTGGAAGTACGGTTCTGGATCGGCGCGTCGGCACCGGCTTTAGTCCGCGTTTAGTCCGCGTTTAGTCCGCGTTTAGTCCGCGAAACGATGAAAACTGGTGCACAGCAACCAGAGTCGATGAGGCTCGAAATCCCTTGCGCCACAAGGGATTTCGGCAGATTGGCCCACTACCGTCAGGCCTCCCGAAACCCCCTGTTCTTCCCTGACACGGAAGAGGTCGCTGGTTCAAATCCAGCACGGCCCACAACCAGAAACCCCGCGCCCAGAGCGGGGTTTCTTGGTATTCGGGAGAGTGGCAACGGCCGTGTTTTTCCGGTTTGGTCCCCACCGGTCCGCAGTTGGTGCGCGTATGTGTTATCGCTTTTCGTTCGCGGACGCCAAATTCGGGGCGCCAGAGCCAGTCGGTCGAAGCCTGGAGCGGCACCCTCTGTCAAAGGACGCTCATCGGGGGTTACGGACGTCCAGGGACCGGGTCGAGGGCCTGCCCGGTCGCGGTCATGCAAAAACTGATTACAACCGTTCACCTTCTGTTCATTTTCAGGATAGGGGCGGGTTACCTGGGCGGCCTACGTTTCTGGCCGTAAAGCAAACGAGTAATTGAGAACTGAGGAGCACCTCGCATGAGATTACGAACCTTCCGCCTCCTGGCTGTAGCGGCTGTTCTGATGCTGGTCGTCGCGGCGTGTGCCGGTGACGATGCGGGCAGCGAAACAACAACGACCGTCGCGGTCAATACCCCGACGACGGCGGCCCAGACGACAAACCCTGGAGCAGACACCGATCCTCTCGCGGGTTTGCCCGTGATCGATCCACTTGAAGCGCCTTCTGGCGACATCGCGATTGCCGGTTCTTCGACTGTTTTCCCACTGTCGACCGAGATCATGTCCCTCTGGGAGGACGAAGGCGGCCCTGGCTATTCGATCGACTCGATCGGGTCCGGCGGGGGTTTCGAGCGCTTCTGCGTTGAAGGGGCATCGGACATCGCCAATGCCTCTCGCCCTATCAAGGATGAGGAAATCGCATCGTGCGAATCGATCGGCCGTACACCTATCGAAATCCGGGTTGGTACCGATGCGCTCTCGCTCGTCATCAGCAAAGGCAACACCTTCGCTACCGAGCTGACCTTAGAAGAGCTTGCTTCGGCGTTCTCCCTGGCCAATTCGGGTGCGACCTGGGCGGATGTCAATCCGGCCTTCCCGGCACATCCAATAGCACTGTTTTCGCCTGGTGCTGATTCGGGAACCTTCGACTACTTCAACGAAGAAGTGTTCCCCGACGACGAAGTGTCGCCGATTCTTTCCTCGATCGCCCAGATCGTGGGAGAGGACGACAACGTTACGGTGAAGGGTGTTGCCGAGGACGGCTGCACCGAGGGTGATACCTCGACGACGTGTGCCATCGGCTACTTCGGATACGCGTACTACAAGCAGAACGCAGACGTGCTCCAGGCTGTGGCTATTGAGGGTGTCGCGCCGGGTGACGACTCCGTCAACGAAGGCACGTACCCGCTGGCCCGTCCGCTCTTCATGTACACCGACGCAGGCATCATCGCCGAGAAACCACAGGTGGCTTACTTCGTCGCCTACTACCTGAACAACGTTGATTCTGTCATCGGTAAGGTTGGGTACTTCCCCGCTCCGGATGAGGCGCTACAGGAGGCGGCGGCCCACGTCGCCACGGCCGCGGGTTGGTAGTTTCTGGCCTCGGATGACCTGTTCGTACAACAAAGGTAGCGTGGCCCGGTCGGGTGAAACCGACCGGGCCACAATCTAGATTGAACCTCCCCTAGGAGATCGAGATGGTTGCGGACGCACACATCGACCCGGCTGCCGGCGCGGCCGGTCTGAACAGACAGCCCAGGATCGGCGAGACGCTGATCCGCGGGATCTTGTTTATGTGCGGCGCCGTCTCGATCGTCACAACTTTCGGCATCGTCTACGAGTTGGGCAAGGAGTCGTTGCTCTTTTTTCGGGATGATCGAGTCTCGATTGGCGAGTTCCTCACCGGGACGGTCTGGCAGCCTCCCAACTCGTTCGGCATCTGGGCGCTTGTTCTCTCGACCATGCTGGTGGCCATCATCGCTCTGCTGGTCGCCCTACCTATTGGTCTTGCATCGGCCATCTACTTGTCCGAGTACGCGTCGGAGCGGTTCCGGAGCATCGTCAAGCCGATCCTGGAAGTACTGGTTGGTGTCCCCACCGTCGTGTACGGCTTCTTCGCTCTCACCTTCATGACCCCCTGGCTGCGTTCGATCTTCGGCCAGAACGTGGTGGGGTTCTTCAACGTTGGTTCGGCCGGCATCGTGGTGGGGATCCTGGTCGTCCCGCTGATCAGCTCTCTGGCGGAGGATTCCTTGCATGCCGTCCCCGATTCCCTCCGGGAAGCGGCGTACGGCCTGGGCGCCACCCGGTTGGAGGTATCGACCCGCATCGTGCTTCCGGCGGCGCTGTCCGGTGTTGGGGCGGCGTTCGTGGTTGCCATGTCCCGGGCAGTCGGCGAAACGATGGTGGTTGCGCTGGCGGCCGGCGCGGCCCCCCGTAACTTCCACCTGGGTCAGGATTCGCTCTTCGGGTACATCCTCAACCCGTTCCAGTCCGGGGAGACCATGACCGGCCACATCGTACGGATCTCCACCGGAGACGTGAGCTACAACACCATTGACTACAACTCGATCTTTGTCATCGGCCTCTCCCTGTTCCTGATGACACTGGCACTCAATTTCCTCAGCCGGTGGTTCGTGGGCCGATTCCGGGAGGTCTACGAGTGAGTACCACGAAAAGCAACCTGCAGGACTTCTACCCCCGCGGGGAGCAGTTCGACAAACTGCTCAGCGCACGTACCAGAAGAGCCCGGGCCTGGCAGTTCGGGTTTCTGGCCCTGTTGACGGTGGCCGTGCTGGCTCTCGCCACACTCCTTTACACCATCATCAACGATTCCTTCGGTTTGGTGGCGATCGTCAACGCCAACAATCCGGAGGACGTCGTTGCCGGACTCGGTTTCGATCCCGACACGACCAGCCTCGGCGACCTATCGAAGGATGATCTCGTCACCCTGTTGGAGGGAGCTGTCTCCAGTGGGGTAGGACGGCGCCTCGAACGTGAGCAGCGATTTTACGCCGATCGCCTGATCTTTGAGAGTCAGGCAAAGTGGGACGAAGTGTGTGCCTCTTCCGAACCGCCGGCGGGATGCACCGGAGGAGTTCGCGATCAGCCAGATCTCCTTACGCTGGTTCAGGAGCGTGTCATCGAACCCGACGTCGTTGTTTCGGCTGACCTGGCCCAATCCCTTCTCAACCCCGACGGATTCAAATCCGACGTCGAAAAGCTCTTCGTCGAGGCGCCGGAAAGGTTCGGGGACTACGGCTTCGATCAAGTACGGTTCGAATGGCGAGCCTGGTTGAACCGCGAATTCCTGACGACCCGGGCCAACGCAACTCCCGAGATCGCCGGGGTACGGACCGCCATCTTGGGGTCGGCCTGGCTCATGTTGATCACGTTGCTCTTCGCCGTCCCGGTCGGCATCGGGGCGGCCATCTATCTCGTCGAGTTCGCCCGACCGGGCCGCTTCAACGGGTTTATCCAGACGAACATCAACAACCTGGCCGGGGTTCCGTCGATCATTTACGGTATGTTGGGCCTGGCCGTTCTCGTCCGAACCTTGGAACCGCTCACCTCGGGCGCCATCTTCTCCGCCGGGACCGCGCCGGCCGATAACGGTAGGACGCTCCTCGCCGGCGGCATCACGCTCGGCCTGTTGATCCTTCCCGTCGTCATCATTAGCGCTCAAGAAGCCCTCAAGGCAGTGCCGGACACGCTTCGACAAGCCGGGATGGCGCTGGGCGCCACCCGGTGGCAGACGGTGCGGAGTCAGGTTTTTCCGGTGGCGCTTCCGGGCATCTTGACCGGGGTCATCCTGGCGGTTGCCCGGGCGATCGGTGAGACCGCCCCGCTGCTGGTCGCTGGGGCGGCCAGTTTCATCACCGCTGACCCGACCGGGCCTTTTTCCAAATACACGGCACTTCCGATCCAGATCTTCCAGTGGACCACGTTCCCCCAGGAGGAGTTTCGCAACATAGCCGCGGCGGCCATCCTGGTACTGCTGATAATGCTTTTGATCATGAACGCCACCGCTGTGATACTCAGAAACCGCTACGGCAGGAGAGCTTGATGGCCGACGAGACGCAGGTGAATCTGGACCCGCCACTTATCAAGGGGCCCGAGTTGAGCGCCCGACAGCAGACCGCCGGTTACACCGACGGTCTACTCGAATATGCGATCCAAACGAATGCCCTGAACGTCTACTACGGCGACTTCCTGGCTGTGAAACAAGTCAGCATGGGGTATGCCAAGAATGAGATCACTGCGCTGATCGGACCTTCCGGTTGTGGCAAGTCGACGGTCCTTCGTGCATTGAATCGAATGAATGACCTCATTCCTTCCGCCCGAGTGGAGGGAGACGTCCACTTCCGGGGGCGCAACATCTACGACAGTGACGTCGACCCGGTGCAAGTGCGTCGCAGCATCGGCATGGTGTTTCAGAAGCCGAACCCATTCCCAAAGTCGATCTTCGACAATGTGGCCTGGGGCGCCAAGATCAATGGGTTCAAGGGGTCGAAATCCGAAATGGAGGACCTTGTCGAGCAAGCCCTCCGCCAGGCGGCACTGTGGGATGAAGTCAAGGACAAGCTGTCGGAGAGTGGCTACTCGCTGTCGGGTGGACAACAGCAGCGTCTATGCATTGCCAGGGCGGTGGCCCCGGGCCCCGACGTCCTGCTCATGGACGAACCATGTTCGGCGCTCGACCCGATCGCCACGCTGCGCATTGAAGACCTGATGATCGAATTGAAGAAGGACTATTCGATCATCATCGTTACCCACAACATGCAGCAGGCGGCCCGGGTGGCCGATCGCACCGGATTTTTCTCGGTTGAGGTCAACGAGAGGGGCCAGCGGACCGGGTACCTTGTCGAGTTCGGGCCAACCGGCGACCTGTTTACCAGGCCTCAACAGAAGGAAACAGAGGACTACATCACGGGGCGGTTCGGATGATGGTCCGCAAGCAGTTCCATCAGCAGCTCGACGATCTGCAGGACCTTGTCGTGATGATGGGAGACCTAGCGGGCCAGCGAGTTGGCAAGGCAGTGGATGCACTCGCCACCGGAAACCAGGTTCTGGCCGACGAAGTTATCGCGGGTGACAGCCAGATCGACGAGATTTACATGGATGCCCATCGGCGGTGGCTGCGGGTCACGGCTGAGCAACAGCCGATGGCAGGCGATCTTCGATTACTGACGGTCATTCTTCACATGACGGTCACTCTGGAACGGATGGGTGATCAGGCCGTCAACATCGCCAAAATAGGCAAGCTCGTGGCCGGTCTGCCGGTCAACCAGACCATCCTCAGTCACATCCAGGAGATGGCCGACACTGTGCGCCCCATGGTGCGAACCGCGCTCGATTCGTTTGTCAAGAGAGATGTGGAGTTGGCCATGCTCCTTCCCGTAATGGACGACCCGGTCGATCGACTAGACGCCAACATGCACCGCGAGGTCATGGACTGTCATCCCGATCCCGAGCTCCTCGAATGGGCCACGCACATGCTGATGGTGTCACGTGCCCTGGAGCGAGTTGGCGACCAGGCCGTTGACATCGCGGAGCAGGTTGCGTTTCTGCTGACCGGAGAGTTTCAAGAATTCAGCAGCTTCCCTGAGCGCGGTAGTAACGGCGACGACTAACAGGACGTCGGGTGAACCCGCCGGGGATGATCCACGGTTCGGTTGAATCCCACCCGTAGGCCACCTCGTCGGGACAGTTGGCTTAGCCTGCAAACGGTTCGAAGCCCATTGGATGGGTGTCGGATCCCGACGCGGCCGCGGTATCTGTGGTGTTCGTAGTTGCGCCAAACGCTCAGTCAGTTAAGTCGGATTAATAGGCGGCCGCTGCTTGCGGTACGAGTCTTTGCGTCTGATCAGACCGTTACGGACTGTGAGAAAGTCGCATCCATTCACTTCAAGTCGACTCCCGTCGGCCAGCGTGCCAGTCAACGTCCACTCCGATACGCAGTATTCGGGGTTGATCACATGGTGGCGCCCGCCTCCCCAGTGCGCATCGGGCATTCGCTCGAACACCGAGGCGAAGGCCGCCCGAACTGCCGTCTCGCCTTCGAATCGCTGCCCTTCGACGCCGGGTCCGCCGGAAGCTTCGAAGACTCCGTCGGAGGCAAACAGCTGCATCAAGGCTTCCAGGTCATGGTTGTTCCAAGCGTTGATGTGCCTGACCATCAATGCCATCAGGGCTTCCTCATCTTCTGACATGTTTACCTCACTTGTCGCTTCGTGCGAGAGCATTGATGATCGATGGGTCGGAGCGGTTGCGTCGCCTCTGGGTAACGGCAGCCATGGGCATGAGCGGGAATCCGATTACCCGAACAGTGGGCGGAGGTGGTCGTTCAGGAACACGCCAGACGGGTCGAATTGGCGTCGCACCTCGAGGAAATCTTCATACCGGGGAAATAACCGGGCCAGGCGATCGGCCGTCATGAAGTGGAGCTTGCCCCAGTGGGGTCGGCCGCCGAATTCGGCGAAGAGACTGTCGCAGGCCCGCAGGTATGGCCAGTAGTCGACCCCGGGCTGGCCTGAGATCGAGACGACCAGGTTGTCGCGGTGGTAGTTCGGGCTCATCCATGCCTCTTCCCCCGCCACCACTCTGATTTCGAGTGGATAGATGCTCAGCGGATGCCAGCGGAGCATGAGGCGGCGCATTTCCACCAGGATGTCGCGCCATCGTTCCAACGGGAGGAAGTACTCCACCTCATGGAAATTCGGGTCGTAGACCATTGGGTAGATCCGATAGGAACGATCCATCCGCTCATGGGATCCGAGATTGATATCAGCGCCGGCGTCGACCTCGAGATACCGCTTCACGACGCAGTCGTCGGCACCGGCCCCTTCAATGTTGTACAGCCGGGAAGACTCGTCGGTCGGCATCCAGAACAGCCCGTAGTGGCGGTATATGTCAATATCGCGCTCGAACGTTTCGAGCACCTCGGCGAACGGCATGATGTCGGTCCGGGCGTGGAGGTGATAGGCGGGGACCACTTTGATGGTCAGCTCGGTCATGATGCCGAGCATCCCGATCGAAGTCTGCAGGGCTGCCAGGTGGTCGGGGTTTGCCTGACGGGTCACCTCGACCAGTTGTCCGTTCCCGTCGACCAGCCGTGCTGCCTCGAGTGTTGCCGAGAAGGACGGGAAGCGGCGGCCTGACCCGTGTGTGGCGGTGGCAACGGAACCGGCAATTGCCTGAGTGTCGATGTCACCCTGGTTCGCCAGAGCCAAGGCGTGCTTCCACAACGGCTCGCCGAAGTCGCCAATGGTCGTCTTGGGAAGCACCCGCACCAGTCCTTGGTCGGCGTCGATGTCGATGATGCCCCGCATCGCCGACATGTCGAGGAGAACGTCGGTTTCGACGATAGGAGTGAAGGAATGCGCCGTACCAACCGTTCGGACCCTGGATCGTGCGGCGGCTGCCTTGGCTACGTGTCGTTGAATATCGGCCTCGGTCGAAACCGTGGCAACCTCGCGGGGTTCGAAGGACTGATTGCCTACCCAGTTGGACCACACCGTCATGCATCGAGACTACCTCGAAGGCCATGTTTGTGAGCGGTCGAGAAGCTCCGGCTAGTTGTTCGGCCGCCTGGTGTCCCAGAGCTGGACCGGGTGGTGTACCGATGGGCAGGAGGTGCCCGAGCCCAACCCGGGTCCGCGGCCCGGCCTCTACGATCTCCCGAATGTTGTGTTGACGCCACATATCGGATCGGCCGCTCGCGAAACGCGCGACGAGATGGCCTTGCGAACCGTGCACAACATTGAACGTTTCCTCCAGGGGAAGCGCCCGTTCGACATTCTCAACCCCGAGGTTTACGGCGAAGCTGCCCGCCAGGACGAGGCGATCGGATAGCGGGCCGCCCAACAGCTGTCGGGGTGCCTACCAGGTGCTGATCCCGAACTCGGGCCGTCTCTGCTTGATCCGGGCTTGGAGATGGGCGGCGCCAGTTGGCTCGTCACCTTGTCCCCTTGTATAAGGCCGAGATCAATGTTCCGATGTCGATAGTCGGGGAGTCCCAACCGATGGGATTCGAGGCGCCCATTCGTCTCGCAAGCCCTCGACGAAGGAGGGACCATGCCAGACATGAACGGCAAGGTGGCGTTGGTCACCGGGGCCGCGAGCGGTATCGGAAGGGCGACGGCCTACGCCTTCGCCAGATACGGAGCCAAGGTAGCGGTCGCCGATCTTGACAAGTTGGGTGGCGTTGCCACCGAAGAGCACATCAACTCCACCGGTGGGGAAGCGATCTTCATCGAGGTTGACGTTTCCCAAGAGATGCAGGTGAAGGACATGGTCGACCAGACTGTGGCCGCATTCGGACGCCTCGACTATGCCCACAACAATGCGGGAATCGACGGCGAGCAAACCTTGCTTGCGGATCAGACAACCGAGAACTGGAACCGGGTAATTGCCGTTAATCTGTCAGGTGTCTTTTCGGTATGAAGTATGAGATCCCAGTGATGCTCAAGCAGGGCAAGGGCGCCATTGTCAACACGTCTTCGGTCGCCGGCCTCAAAGGGTTCGGCAACATCGCCCCCTACGTCGCCTCGAAGCACGGTGTTGCCGGGCTGACGAAGACGGCGGTCGCTGACTATGGAACTTCGGGTATCCGGTTCAATGCCCTGTGTCCAGGAGGATCAACACTCCCATGGTGGCCGGCTTCATGAAAGAAAACCCCGAGCTGATCGACGCCGTCATCGGCAACACACCGATGGCCCGGGTAGGCGAACCTTCCGAAATGGCTGAAGTCGTTGTGTGGCTTTGCTCGGATGAG
>JAENVV010000113.1 GCA_016650365.1 Acidimicrobiia bacterium | reverse complement strand
AACTCCAACAGGACGGCCTGACCGAGATCAACTTCCCGCGTGGGCCGGCGAGTCAGTTCCCCGACGTTGATCCGATCTGGCATTACGGGTTCGTGTTCCAACCGGCGCTCACCCTGGGCGGCGGTACGTTCGCCATTCAACGCAACATTGTGGCCGAACGGGCCCTCGGCCTGCCTCGAGAACCCGATGTGGAGGCTGGCCAGACTTGGTCGCAAACCCGCCGCTAACAGCTTGAACCCTGGGTTCCCAGCGTCGGGCGTCGATCTACCCCCAGCCAAGTTCGTGCAGTCGAGACTCGTCCATGCCGAGGTGATGGGCGATCTCGTGCAGCACCGTGATCCGGATCTCGTTGCGAAGCTCGTCTGGATCCAAGCCGAGGGCCAAGTGGGGTTGCTTGAATATGGTGATGGTATCGGGCAAAACGGCGGAGTAATCGTTGCCCCGATCAAGCAGCGACACCCCTTCATAGATGCCGAGCAGCCCGTCCCCGTCGGTTGCTTGTTCAGGAGATGGCTGGTCAGCAATGGCGAAAACGATGTTGTCCATCGTGTCATTCACCCAGGTAGGCAAGCTGTCGAGCGCTTCGCCTACGATCCGATCAAATTCTGCGTCGGTCACAGAGATGCTTTTTCTGTTGTCACCCGGTACAGAGTACGAGCAATGACCCCGTATGGGTGGGTCGCAGGTCTAACCGATTCGAAATCCTGATCGGACGGACCTACATCAAACGGCCTGCCCTGCCGGGGCAATCGGCCTCGCCTTCGGTGTAGGTTGACGGGCAAGGGATCCGTCCTTCGGCGGGCACTGCGTCGTTGGAGTGGTACTTACATCTCAGTCAGTATTGCCGTTGATGGCTCCCCGCAAGTCGCACTAGCACATGGGAGGAGACCCAGCCGTGGATAAGCACCCAACAAGTCGCATACCGAAACAGGGCCTATTCGTTGCCTTGGTTATCGCGATGATAATGGCAGTCATGGCCCCGATAACGGTCCAAGCCGCAGGCGGAACATTCACCGATGATGATGCTTCGATCTTTGAGGCAGATATTGAATGGATGGCAGCCAACGGGATTACGTTCGGCTGCAATCAAGCCGGTGATCTCTTCTGCCCTGATGACGACGTTACACGCGGCCAAATGGCTGCCTTCCTGACCAGGGCGCTTGGCCTGACCGCCGGGGCGGGGGCAGATTTGTTTACCGATGACGACACCTCGATCTTTGAGGCAGACATCAATCGGATCCGAACGGCTGGCATCACTTTCGGGTGTAATCCGCCTGCCAACGACAAGTTCTGTCCAAATGACAATGTCACCAGGGGCCAGATGGCCGCGTTCTTGGGTCGGGCATTACACCTTAATGACGCCTCAGGGGCTGATCTTTTTACCGATGATGACTCTTCGATCTTCGAGGGAGATATCGATCGGATTGGCACGGCTCGCATCACCTTGGGTTGTAACCCGCCCGCTAACGACCGGTACTGTCCGACTAACAATGTCACCCGTGGTCAGATGGCCGCCTTTATCCATCGTGCGATGACGGATGTACAACTGCAGGTTCTCTCGATCAACGACTTCCACGGCAACATCGCCACCACGTCCAGTGCGTTTGGAGGCGTCGGTCGCGCTGACTATTTGGCCACCAACATGCGCGCCGCCGAAGCTGGCGTGGCCAATTCCATCATCGTGTCGGCTGGCGATCTGATCGGCGCTTCACCACTGATTTCGGCTCTTTTCCACGACGAACCGACGATTGAAGCGATGAACCTGATCGGCCTCGATATCAACGGTGTTGGCAACCACGAGTTCGACGAAGGTCCGGTGGAACTGCTCAGAATGGCGAACGGCGGAACCCACCCAGTCGACGGAGACCTCGATGGAGATGGCTTTGGTGGCGCCGATTTTGAATTCTTGGCTGCCAACGTTGTCGTGACGGCAACCGGCGATACCGTGTTTCCTGCCTACACGGTAAAGGAATACCAAGGCATCGAGGTGGCGTTCATCGGCATGACCCTCGAAGGAACCCCCAGCATCGTCACCCCATCTGGTGTGGCCGGGCTGACCTTCGTTGATGAGGTCGACACTGTGAACGCGCTGATACCGGAGCTGCAAAAGGCGGGCATCGAGGCCATTGTTGTGTTGATGCACCAAGGTGGCGTCGCCAGTGAAGGCGGCGGCGACGGTGACGGGTGCGGGACGTTATCTGGCCCGCTCAACGACATCGTTCTCGGCCTTGATAGTGCGGTCGACTTGGTGATCGGCGGCCACAACAACGAGCGGTTCGCTTGCATGGACGTCGGCGGTAAGGCCGTGACGATGGCCTATTACTCCGGTCGGATGTTCACGGACATTGATGTGACGTTGAATCGTATGACCAAGGACATGACCGTCCAGACTATCGACAACAAAGAGAACTTCCAGGACGGAGTTACCGCGGCTGCCGACTTGACGGCGCTTATCGACAAGTACGACGTTTTGTCAGCACCTTTGGCGAATGCGGTAATCGGCAACGTGACCGCTGACATCACTGGGGTGGCGACACTTGCGGGCGAGTCGGCGCTTGGCGACGTTATTGCTGATGCGCAGCTGGCAGCGACGTCCAGTGCAGGTACTGGCAATGCGGTGGTTGCTTTCATGAACCCTGGCGGCATTCGAGCCGACCTGACGTTCACTGCGAGCGGAACCGAGGCGAATGGTGAGGTCACCTATGGAGAAGCCTTCACCACCCAACCGTTTGGCAACAGCCTGGTGACGATGACCCTCACTGGTACGCAGATCGACACTCTGTTGGAGCAACAGTGGGTTGGCCAAACCAGCCCGAGGATTCTCCAGGTCTCGGATGGATTCACCTATACCTGGGACTTTGCCCAGGCAGACGGCAGCAAGGTTGACATCGCGAGCATCGCGATTGGCGGTGTGCCGATCGTGGCTACGGACACCTATCGAGTGACGGTGAACAGCTTCTTGGCCGACGGCGGAGACAACTTCGCAGTGTTGGTTGATGGAACTGATCGCCTTGGCGGTGAGGTCGACCTCGACGCGTTGGTGACGTACTTCGGTGATAACACTCCCGTTGCACCGGGACCCCAGAATCGCATAACCCGACTCAACTAAAGAGATGCTCTGGGGCGCTCGGCCTTCGCTGTCGGGCGCTCCAGTCGCGTCATTATCCTCCGTGCTTCATGTTTTCGGGTCTTAGAAGCGGGGTTACACCTCCCGCCAACTCTCATTGGATCGCTTGTGGGTGGATCGCCCTCGACGGACTCGAAGCCGGGCACCCTGAGCTCCATCCCTACCAGCAAGCGCTCTACTGGACGATCACCAGGCTCACCACTGTGGGCTATGGAGACATTGCGCCGGTCGGTGGGAGGCAAGTGGCGTACGCCATGGTCGTAGTGGGACTGGGTGTCGCCATGTTCGGTTACATCATTGGCAACGTGGCCAGCCTATTAGCCAACATCGATGTGCTGCGGGCGCGGCACCTGGGGCGCATCGAAACCATCAATCACTTCTTGCGCGACCGGCATGTCCCCGGTGAACTCCAAACCCGAGTCCGCGACTACTACAACTACTTGTGGGAGAGCCGCATGGGTAGCCAGTCAGAGATGCTCATGGATCTTCCAAGGTCATTACACATCGAGGTTGCCCTGCATCTGCACCGCAACGTGTTGCGCAAAGTCCCGATCTTCGAGCGAGCCAGCGAAATCTTCCTCCGCGAACTGGTCCTTCACCTGGTGCCGCAGGTCTTCATCCCCGGTGAAACGATTATACGCCGCGGCGAAATCGGACATCGAATCTTCTTCATCAACAGGGGCAACGTCGAGGTTTTGTCTCACGACGAAGGCACCGTAGTCGCCACCCTGAGCGACGGTGACTTCTTTGGCGAGTGGGCCCTGCTCAGCAGCCAGCCCCGCGCCAACACCGTCGTCGCTGTCGACTACTGCAACCTTTACGCCTTAGATCGAGACAAGTTCGATCAGTCCTCGATGGGTTCCCAGAATTCGCCACCGAAGTCCGCCGCGTCGCCGATGCCCGCCGCGAAGACACCGAGTCCGATATACCTAAGCGGTGAGGGGGTTACCCGCGGCTGTCAGAACTGGTTTGGTCTCGGAGCCAGCTAAGTCTCAAGTTGGGAACCGCTCGATGACTCTCGGGCCAAACGGTGAACAGAGGTCCTTTTCGCGCGTCCTCGCAGGTCGCCGAACCACCCTCAAAGACCTTCACACGGAAAGAGGTCACTGGTTCGATCCCAGAATCGCCCATGACCAGATTGTACCGGGCCGCCCATCTCTCACAGTATTTCATGGAATTTCGATAAAAATCGACTTGACTGTTTATCAATAATAATTTTTGGTAAAACAATAATTATTCATCGGTAAACAAAAAGGAGAAGGTGCATGAACATGAAGGTAATAAAGACCTCGAAGATGGCGTTTGACATCATGTTCGTGATTGGGATCGTCGGGATCGTCCTTGTATCCGTGCTGACAATTGTGTCGCCGATCATCGTCGATGCGCTCAAGGAGTCCGCCGGGGTTGCGACGAGCGGCGACTTTTTCGGGGTGCCGGTGACGGTTGATGTCGCGGCTCTCGATGAGTCCACGGTTACCCAACTGGCCTATGCCGCTGGAGCGAGCATCGTGGTAGCGATGGCCTTCGGCACCTACATCGCCCACCAGATCCGCCGGGCGCTCCGTGCAGTCCTCGGAGGTAGCGCGTTCCGGGATGAGAATTACGGGCGGCTCCGTAAGGTTGCCTATGCCGCTTTCGGTCTGATTCCGGTCGGGTGGATCACGAACTCTTGGATTGCCACGGTGACCGAAGGAAGCTGGACTCTGAAGATCGATCTGCCCTTTTTGACGATCGCTGGCGGGTTGCTTGCCTTGGCAGTCGCCGAGATCTACAAGGCGGGGATCACCCTTCAGGACGACTCAGAACTGACGGTGTGATGATGGGTATCGAAGTCAATCTCGACCGCGTGCTCTTGGATCGCAAGATGACACTCACGGACCTGGCCGAATCGGTAGGTGTGACGTTGGCGAATCTGTCGATCCTGAAAACGGGCAAGGCCAAAGCAGTCAGGTTCTCGACACTTGAAGCCATCTGCCGGACCCTCGAGTGCCAGCCGGGTGACATCCTCCAATACGTCAACTCGGAGCCATGATCGACCACAACCCAAACCAATCCATGGAGCTGATCTTCGGGTCAGCTCCATGTTGTTGGAGGTGCGCTCCCTGTTTCGCCGTTCGACGAATACGACCTACACTGCCTGTCCACAGCCCGACCCAAAACTGGCTGGGGCGATTAGCTCAGCGGGAGAGCGCTGCCTTCACACGGCAGAGGTCACTGGTTCGATCCCAGTATCGCCCACTCCGAGATCCCGTGTGTTTGTTGAGGTTTCTAGGTCAGTCCCCTTCCTTGATTCCTGTTTTGGGATCGTCGCGTCCACATTGCGTCCACATGAGATGGGTCCCAGGGCGGGTT
>JAENVV010000112.1 GCA_016650365.1 Acidimicrobiia bacterium | reverse complement strand
GCATTGCCATGCGGGCCGGGTACAGTCAGCCCGGTGATCGATCCTTTCAAGAAACGCCTCATTCGAGTCGCGACTCTATTTGTCGGACTACTTCTGGTCCTGTCCGCTTGCACCACAGCCGGGAGGCCGACGACGACCACGTCGAATCCATCTCCGGAACCCCAGGTGGGGCCCCCGAGTACCACCACCACTATTGGAGCGGCAGGGGAGCAGATACCACCCATTGGGCTGTCCACCGCAGAACTGGAACAGTTGCCGGGCCGACTGGTTATCAACGCCGATCGACGTCAGTCTGTGTTGGTGATCGGGTCTGATCTGGTCGCGCTGCCACTGGGGGATTCTCAGGGAGAGGTTGGCTCCCAGCCGACCTGGTCGCCCGACGGAAAGTCGGTCGCCTGGTCGCGGGTGGTAGCCGACGGAACTGCGTCGGTGGTTGTCAGCTCTGTTACCGATGGATCGTCCACGGAGTACGGCACGCCTTTCCAGGTTTTTTACATTCAGTGGCGCCCGGACAGTGGGGCGTTGGGAGTTCTCGGAGCTGGAGGAGAGGGAACGGCCTTGGCCATCATCGATCTCGGCGACGGGCAGGTGACTCAGAGACACTCGGCCGGCTCGTTCTACTTTGTGTGGTCGCCGGATGGGAAAACCCTCGTCACGCATCTGAACGGTTCGATCATCGAGCTCGTTGATGTGGCGAGCGGACAGCGCACGCCGATCGATACCGAGACTGGCACGTTCGAGGCACCCCAGTGGACGCCGGATGGAAAATCGATCATCTACATCCGACCGGTCATCATTCAGACCGCCGGTCTTGGGGGATTTCTGGCTGCCCAGGCGAATAGAGACGAGCTCGTCATGCAGAACGTGGCGACCGACGAAGTAACCGTCCTCGCCGAGGGTATGGGCATGAACGGTTTCTCGCTGTCGCCGGATGGCACCGAGATTGCCTATACGTCTGGCCGGTCGGGAACTGAAACCGACATGTTCGTCGTAGACCTGGCAACTGGCGAACGGAAATCTCTCGAGGTCGGGTTGGTGTTTGCCTGGCAATGGAGTCCAGACAGCCGCAAGATTCTGGTATTCGGAATCGAAGACGCCGGCATCGTCCTACGAGTGTGGAATAGCGGGACCGTAAAGGACTATTTCCGGGCGGTGCCAACTGGCACCTTTTTCAACCGTTATCTCATCTTCTGGGGACAGTACGCCCGCAGCATGAGTGTGTGGGCCCCCGACAGTTCGGCGTTCGTGTTCGCCGCCATCGACCGGGGCGACGATTACATCTTCCTGCAACTTCTCGAAGACGAGTTCCCGTCCCTGGTCGCCCCCGGTTCCGTGGCTTCGTTTTCGCCAGCTGGTGACTCAACCAACTGAGCTTGTCAGCCGATAGCTAGCGGATGAGCACGATCCGCCTTCGCTACTCGGCCAACTGTCGGCGATGCGAAGCTCTGCTGGGTCCTGGCTCGGAAGCTGTTTGGGATCGCACAACGAAGTCGGCAACGTGCGTTGGATGTGTGGATTCGCCAGCTTTTGCAGGTGGTGCCGCCGATCCATTTGCCGGTCCTGTCGTGGACCGGGGAATTGCCGGGGCATCTGCCCGGGCCGAGTACGAGCGGCGCAGCCCGTACGGTGGCGACGCCATCTCAGCGCAGTACCCGCGGATTGGCGCCATGTTGCGGCGGGTGGCGGGAGAGCCGCAACACGTTGAGGCCTGGCTGAAGGGATCGGTCGGCGAGGAACGTCTTGGTCTGGTCCTTGATCGGATTCCTCATGCCTGGGTGCTTCACGATCGCGCCGTTCCTGCTTCGAAGGCGAACATTGACCATATATTGGTCGTGCCTAGCGGCGTGTTCGTCATCGATGCGAAACGCTATAAGGGGAAGATCGCCTGGTCGGCAGGTCACCTTCGGGTCAACGGGCGGGATCAAACGCGTCTGGGAGAAGGGATCCTGCGACAGGTGACGATGATCGAACAAGCTCTACGTTCGGAGCCAGATACGCGGGTTGCTGGTGTGCTCTGTTTCGTTGAGGGCACCTTTGAAACCAGACCGCCATTTGGGCCTGGCGCCTTTGTCGTCCACAGTCCGAGAACCTTGCGGTACGCCCTTGAGCGGCCAGGCAGGTACAGCTTTGACGATCGCCAGCGTCTCGCCGGGCTTCTATCGGAAGCTTTCCCACCAGCCGCCAGCTGACAGCGGACCGAACCGAAGCTGGGCGTCGTTGGATAGGGTGAACAGCGTGATCTTTCGCAATCGGGTTGCGTGCTCTGTGGGGGTTTGCGCTCATCGTCCTGGCGTTCGTGGTCCTGATGGCCCTCTCTGGCCATTGGAGGCGACTTCGGTGACCCGGATTCTCCGGTCCTGGTGACGGGCGTGTTGGTCTTGTTCTGGTTTGCGACGATCGGGTTGCTCACGTTCGCAGCCAGTCGACCCGTCACCGCGGTGGGGTTCGCGGTGGGAGGTGGGCTGGATGTCAATCGTCGACCTTGCGGAAAGCCATGACCGGCGACGCTGCGAGGATGTCTTGACGCGGTTCAAGTCTGCCCTCGGCTGACCCTCGTCGGGGTAATTCGTCAATTACCATCTGCGTATGCGGATATTTGGTCGGCTACGCGTTAACCACCACGAACCACTTGGGCGTTGGTTTGAGCGCGAAGTGGCGGTGCTGGCTGGTCGGATCACTGCGGCCGATGCGTTGGGCCAGGCTCAAGCGCTTATCGCCGAGGTCGATCCCCACGCCCACCCGGTACACATTTCAACCTCCGCGGTGGACGAGAATGGCAGATCCGAGCACTGGGAGGTTAGGTTCGATTCTCGAGCGCTCGTGGCCAATCTCTGGGTCGAGTTCGCTTTTGAGCACGCCTGGCTCCGGGGCGTTCCTCTGGTGAGCCGCGAGTCCGGCTCGGTCACTCCTGAGTTTTGGGCGAGTATGAACAGCACTCAAAGACAGGTCTTTACCGATCGGTGGTTTGCGTATCCGGAACTGACAGGGTTCGTCGACTCCGACGCGGCGCTGGCGCGGTTGCTCGCAGAACACCCCAAAATAAGTCCGGATTCGGACTCACCCGAGATGTCACTTGAAACGGACCGCGCCGACGAGCTGTGGGCGTTGACGGTTGCCGACCGTGAGTGGTGGACTCCGCTGTTCTGACGGCTCTGAGCTTCGGGACAATGCCTTAGGGCGGCGGTCCGAGTCCGGACTGTGCGAGAGCTTCCATAAGTTCCTTTTCGGTGATTCCGAGTTCAGCGGCGGCGGCCGCCAGGTCGGGAGGTGGTTCCCCGAGAGCTCGCTCGAGTTTTTCTACCGTAACACCGAGAGCCGAAGCGACTCCGCTCAGGTCCGGCGCGACCGGCGCTTGACCACCGGGATTCACCGGCTCAGCAGCCGCAAAAGAATCACCGACAACTCCCGCGAACTCGATACCAACGTAATAGGGAAACGCATCGACGAGTTGGTCGCCTTCGACGGCCAGGGTTACGTGATAGTGGTAGCCCAACCCGTCGTGGTCGTGTCCGTTGAACTGGTCGAGGGCTTCGAGGGTGCCGTCGTTCAGGCCCGATTCGTAGTAATAGTCCTGGAGGAAATAGCCGGCGGTGGCCTGGAACACATTGTTGGACATGGACGTCACCGTGTCGCTGGTAGTCGGACCGATCGACGAAGTGGCGACGGTGCCGGCGGCCGGATCTGTCTGGTCGAGGAGAAGGCAGGACCGGATGCCCGCCTCCCCGCATCCGGTTGAGGACGTCGGGTCTTCGTAGTCACGCACGGTCCAGGAACTGCGAGCGAGAACTCCGTCAGCCACCCATGGGCCGTAGATGGGGAATCCATCAGAGGCGAACCCGTAGATGGGCGAGTGAGAATCGCCCGTGTCGCCCAACTGGTCGGCCAGGCACGTCGGATATGAGTGATGGTGATAGGTCCCCATCGCCGAGTGTCCGGGGCATATGTCAAGGTCGTATGACTCGGCGACCGGAGCCAGGTTCTCCCATACGCGCTCGTTGTTGTACGACTGGCCGTCACCCCATCCGAAGATGGCTACCCCGTTCACCCACAGGCCGATCATGCCGAGGCCGGTTGAGGTGTTACCTCCGTCTGCGAGGACCGGGCTAAGTGGAAACAGGACGTCGTAGGACTGCTCGGTCGGGCAAGCGGGGCCGGGAGGCCAGTAGCCGAAGCCTGTTCCATCGGTGCTGGTGCACCCGGTGCTGTTGTATCCGATGTCTTCTCCGAATGCCACCTCATCGCCTGCCGAAATGATGAGGCCATCTCCCGTGAAGTCGCTCGATCGTCTACTGGTGAGAAACGTCTCGTCTTGGTTGGTGATGGTGTGGGTGTAGTTGGGGATACCGGTGGCGGATACCGCCATGAATGCTGCCCCATCGACCTCGACGATCTCTGCCGATTGCACATTGACCTCTACGTCGGAGCCGATTACCCCGGCCGTCTCACCCGAGTCGTTGATGATCCAGGCGTTCAACCAGGCCTCGTTCGGGGCCCTGTTGGACGGGGTGGCGGTCGACGTTGTCGGTGTTGTTGAGTCAGACGACTCGACGAGATCGTCTGCGGATGCACCACATGCCGCGATGACAAGGACAACCATGGCGAATAGTCCCCGGGTTTTGTTCATCGGTCCTCACTTGGTGGTCGATGGGTCAAGCTCGTCATGGTCGATGAGTGTTTCGACAGGTCATACTAAGAACATCATGATTTATTGATCGATGGCCGGTTGGTACTTGAGTCCGAAGCCAGAGTCGATTTATACCTGGTTCAGGGACCCGCCGAGGCGCGTCGCTCCGGTAGTTTTCTCCTATGACCGCGCACGCAGAGTACGAAAAGCACGATGCCACCGGACTGTCCGACCTGGTGCGGACCGGACAGGCACATCCCCGCGAATTGCTAGAGGCGGCTATTGCCTCGGTTGAACGATCCAACGCAACGATCAATGCCGTGGTCCACAAGATCTACGAGCGGGCCATGGAATATGTTGACGGGCCGATCCCGGAAGGGCCACTGGCGGGTGTGCCGTTCTTGCTCAAGGATCTCGGGTCGGCGCTGGCGGGCGTGCCGATGACGGGTGGCTCGCGGTACCTCATGGGGTTCATTCCTGACTACGACAGCGAGATCGTCGCCCGGTACAAACAAGCAGGACTCGTCATCTTCGGCAAGACAAACACGCCGGAGTTTGGCCTGGTCGCTGTCACCGAACCCGAACTCCATGGCCCTACCCTCAACCCGTGGGATATCACCCGGACCCCGGGTGGCTCCAGTGGTGGGGCAGCGGCGGCCGTGGCGGCCGGGTATGTGCCGGCTGCTCACGCCAGCGATGGGGGAGGTTCCATCCGGATACCCGCCTCGGCCTGTGGACTGTTCGGAATGAAGCCAACGCGCGGCCGGGTTCCGCATGGTCCGGCGGTCGGCGATCCTGGTTTCGGCCTCACTCAAACCCACGCCATAACCCGGTCGGTCAGGGATAGCGCATTGCTGCTCGACGTGGCCAGGGGCCATGATCACGGCGCTCCGTACCAGATCCGAGAACCCGATCGTCCGTACGTTGATGAACTAGATGTCGATCCCGGCCAGCTTCGCATCGGTTTTACCAACCAGGCCCTGTTTGGCACCGACACCCACCCCGACTGTGTGGAAGCCGTCGAAAAGGCGGTCGCCCTCCTCGAGGGTCTCGGGCATCGTGTCGAGGAAGTGACAATTCCGTTCGACCGGGCCCGGATGCCTTCCACCTTCGTGCGGATCTGGGCTGCTTCGCTTGCCGGTGATCTCGAAACCATGCAATTGGCGACGGGCAAGAAGCTCCACCTCGATCACTTCGAACTTACGACCTGGTTGCTGGCTGTGATCGGCCGGAGGCTGTCGGCCGCCGATCTCGCAGCTGAGGTTGGCTTCATGCATTCTGAGTCCCGTCGGGTCCAGACGGCCTGGCGCGATCACGATGTCATCATCACCCCGACGTTGGCGAGGCCGCCCGTGAAGATTGGTGAACTGGCTCCGACCGAATCCCAGATTCGCCAGATGAAAGTGCTCGTCCGGGTACCGGTCCGCAAACTGCTCGACCGCGCCCTAGAGGAGGTGGCCGGCGAAAATATGGCTCCTGTTCCGAACACCATGCTGTTCAATATGACCGGGCAGCCGGCGATGTCGGTGCCCCTCCATTGGAATGCCGACAACCTGCCGATTGGAGTTCAGTTCGTCGGCCGCTGGGGAGACGAGGCGACCCTCTTCCGGCTTGCTTCTCAACTTCAGGCCGCCCAACCCTGGTGGGACCGCCGGCCTCCGCCACTGCACTAGCCAGACACCGACCGTGAGGACGATGAGAACGCTAACGAAGCTCCGGAATCGGACTCGGCACATGGCACGCTCTCATGTCGCAAGGCGGTCGGACGATGCACGAAACGTTGCCAGAGTCTTGACGACTCAGGCTGAAACCCAGGCGAACTACGATCGGATTGCCCGGTTCTACGAGCCCCTCGAAGGGATCTGGGAGCGACGGGTTCGCTCGGCCGGTGTCGCTGCTTTGCACGTTGGGCCAGGGGAGAGCGTGCTCGAAATCGGGAGCGGCCCCGGCTACATCCTTGCCGATTTCGGGAGGATGGCCGGCCCGGACGGAGTCGCTGTGGGGATCGACCTTTCTTCGAAAATGTGTCGGCTGGCTCACCGCCGACTATCGGTTGATAGCCAGACCGTGGGAGTTGTCGTCCAGGGTGATGGGGGCCGGCTGCCGTTTGATGACGGCCCTTTTGATGCGGTGTTCATGAGCTTCACTTTGGAGTTGTTCGACACTCCCCAGATCGCGGTAGTAGTAGCCGAGACGTACCGGATTCTCAGGCCGGGCGGGCGGATCACTGTGGTGTCGTTACGGAAAGAAGATCCAGCGCCTCTGATGCAGCGAGGATACGAATGGGGTCACTCGGCCTTCCCGAAACTCTTGGATTGTCGACCGATCCGGGTCGGCCAAGCCTTGACTGAGGCCGGGTTCAGGATTGAAGTCGACCAGCGATTGTCGATGTGGGGACTCCCCGTGGCGCTGGTAGTCGGGTCTAGACCTGCGAGCTGAGAATCGGGGTTCGTAACCGTCTAGGACGAGCGACTCGCCAGTTTCACGGCACGCTCGACGGTGTGAGCGAGTGGAGCGGGGATCTCATCGGCGGTTAGCTTGCTGAAACGTTCCCAGGCGCGTTCGGGTTTGTTGCGATGCCCTCGCAAACCGGAGATGCCTTCGAAGTCAGGGACCATTTCGACCCTGCCATCCTCACCGGCGATCTCACCGATCAACATGTTCAAGTGGCGCTCGCCCTCGTTCGGCTTCTTGCCGGCCGGAGCGTCACGATCGTGAAGGGCAACAAACGGGACGCCGACGGCTTTGGCAATCCGGGCGGCGAGCACAATGTTCGACTTGCCGCCGCATTCCACGATCGAGATCCGCTCCCGGTCGGCATCATGGCCCATCGCCCTAAACACGAACGGAAGGGCCAGT
>JAENVV010000111.1 GCA_016650365.1 Acidimicrobiia bacterium | reverse complement strand
CTTTGGCCGATCGAAAGCGAGGCCGAGCAGCTGTTGTCCGATTATCCGCCTGCCAGTTCACTCGATGGTTTGACTCCCGACGACTACGGGGCGCTTCCGCTGGTGACCGGCCAGTAACTCGCTCCCTCGGCGGGAGTAACCTCTGCCCATGCCCAACCGCCTCGGCGATCAGACCTCGCCCTATCTTCTCCAGCATGCCGACAACCCGGTTGACTGGTACCCATGGGGTGACGACGCCTTCGAGGCCGCCCGCCAATCGAACCGGCCGGTTCTGCTCTCTGTCGGGTATTCGGCATGCCACTGGTGTCATGTCATGGCCCATGAATCGTTCGAGGATCCCGATACGGCGGCCATCATGAACAAGCTGTTCGTGAACATCAAGGTCGATCGGGAAGAGCGCCCCGATGTGGACGCCATCTACATGAATGCCGTGCAAGCCCTCACCGGTCGGGGTGGTTGGCCGATGACCGTTTGGATGACCCCGGACGCCAAACCTTTCTATGCCGGAACGTATTTCCCCAACGACGACCGGCACGGCATGGCCTCGTTCAAACGAGTCATGGCCGCGGTATCGGACGCCTGGGACAACCGCCAGGGACAGGTCGCCGAACAAGCCGATCAGTTGGCCGCCACCATCGACAGGCACATTCCCGCCGCCGAAGACTTCCCAACTATCGAAGACATACGACACGCCTATGAGGCCCTCGCCAACGAGTTCGACCCCGTGAACGGTGGGCTCGGCGGGGCACCCAAGTTTCCCCAGGAACCCACCATCGAACTGCTCCTGCGGGTTGCCAACGAACCGTGGGCGACCGATGCGAAGCAGATGGCATTCACGACGCTCTCCAAAATGGCGGCCGGGGGTATCTACGACCACGTCGGCGGCGGATTTGCCCGGTATGCGGTGGATGCGACATGGACCATCCCCCACTTCGAGAAGATGCTCTACAACAACGCCCAACTGGCTCGTTTGTACGTTCGCGCCTGGCAACTGGGAGGTCCTGACTCATTCCGGAGCGTCGCGATCGACACCATCGACTACGTGCTCCGGGATCTCACCCACCCCGAGGGCGGGTTCTTCTCGGCCGAAGACGCCGACTCAGAAGGCGAGGAAGGCAAGTTTTACGTCTTCACCGCCGACGAATTCGCCGACATCGTCGGCGACGACGCCGGCATTGCCGGTCAGTACTTTGGAGTCAGTGCGCGGGGGAACTTCGAAGGGTCCAACCATCTGACGGCAGCCATGCCGGCCAAACTCGTCGCGGAACGATTCTCGATCACCGAGCCTGAGGTGCTCAACGCCGTCGAGCGTGCTCGGACCGTGCTCGGGGCGGAACGCTTGACCAGGGTTCGACCCGGCCTTGACGACAAGGTTGTGGTGGCCTGGAACGGGCTTATGCTCCGGACCCTCGCCGAGGCCGGCGCCATTCTCGACGATGAGCGATATCTAGAAGCCGCCAGGGCCAACGCACGATTTGTCCTCAACAATCTCATCGTCGACGGTCAGCTGATGCGCTCCTGGGGGAAGGGCAAAACGTCAGTGCCCGGCTATCTCGATGACTACGCCGGATATGCCCTTGGCCTGTTCAGCCTCTACATGGCCACCGGCGAAGTCGAGTGGTATCAACCGGCAGCCGACCTCACCGACCAGATCGGCGACCGATTCGGCGATGGGGGCGGCTCGCTCTTCCAAACCGATAGACAGGCTGAACAGCTCATCACCCGCCCCAAGGACCAGATGGACAATCCACTGCCTAGTGGCACAAGTATGGCGGTGGAAGCGTTGACGTGGCTGTCGCTGTACACCGGCGAGCCAGGCTACGACGCGCAGGCCCGACAGGCCGTCAAAGATGCGGGAAAACTCCTTGAGTCGTATCCGTCAGCGGTCGGCTACCTGGCCGCGGTAACCCACTCGATCCTGACCGGCTACAAGGAAGTCGCCATCGTCGGACCGGGCGCCGACGAACTGGCCAAAGAAGTTTGGTCGGCATTTCGACCCAACTTGATCCTGGCTGTCGACCGGGCAGGGAGCGACGGACGAACCGTCCCACTCCTGGCCGACCGCAAACACCCCGGCACCGCCGCCTTCGTCTGTGAACGGTTCGTCTGCCAGTTGCCCGTCACGTTCCCGAGCAGCCTGCGCGATCAGTTGTGACAACGTTTGTCTCCGATCTCGATGGAACCTTGTTGGCCAGCGACGCTTCGGTTTCGGACTTCACCCGCCAGGTGATCGCGGTCGTTTCCGACTCACATGAAGTCGTTCTGGCGACCGGGCGGCCACCCCGCCTTGTGAGCGGTTTCGCCGAGGCATTCCCGTCGGTTACATCGGTGGTCTGTGCCAACGGGGCGTTCCATCTCGACCTCCACAGCGGCGTCATTACCCAGCTCGGGACCATTATCGAACCCGCCGCTCACCAAATGGTGCGAGCGATTCGCAACGCCCACCCAACGGCAGGCTTCGCCGTCGAGACGATCACCGGGCATCGGCGAGAGTTCGGCTACCGAAGCCACTACGACGTCCCCGATCGTATGAAAGGCACCATCGACGAAATCCTCGAAGGCGGGGTGGGGAAAATCCTTATCCACCTCGATGAGCCGGTCAATGAAAAGAGAGCGACGGAGTTCGCCACCCTGGTCGGCGAACTTGGTGTCGTAACCGTTTCCAATCCAACCTTCTACGAGGTTGCCCCACCCGGTACTTCGAAAGCATCCGCGGTCGCAGCGCTGGATCTCCCTGGCGAGACCGTCGCTTACGGAGATATGCCAAACGACATTACGTTGTTGGAATGGGCCGACCTGGGCGTGGCGGTGGCCAACGCCGATGAACAAGTACGACTCACAGCCCAATGCGTGCTTGACCAGACCAACAACGAGGATGCCGTTGCGCATCACATGATCAAGCTCCTGGGGCTGAGCCTTCCGTAAACACCATCACGGCATGCTGCCGGACGAGCCCATCGCGGTTTTCAACGCCACTCACCGCATACGGGAACCGGTCCCGGAAGATCTCCAACGCCGAAACCACCTCAAAATCATCGACCTGTCTGGTCATGTCGCCAGACATCGCATCAATGACCACCGTAGCGATCTTGCGAAGGTCGGCATACGCCACCCATCCAGCGCCTTCCGGCAGGTACCCCACGGCTTCGAGGAAGGACGGATCATTGGCCAGGACGTCGCCGGCAACCATTTGATCGATCAGTTGATCCTCGATCGCCAACACGAACCGGTTGTCAGTGACACCGACCCCGGCTTTGAGGACATCGAGATCGTAGACCAACACGGAGTACTCGCCAGAGGCCCGTTCGGCCGGTTCGAAACCGCCATCGGTTATGGCAAATGACAG
>JAENVV010000110.1 GCA_016650365.1 Acidimicrobiia bacterium | reverse complement strand
CCGGCCAGATTCCAGGCGACGGTGTTCGGGATGTGATAGTCGCCGACAGGTACGGCGTCTGTGTCACCGAGCGCCACGCCGGCCACCAGTGCGGCCGTCCATGGACCAACGCCCCTAAACGCCTGCAACACCCGATAGGCTGCGGGGATCGGGTCCTCGGTCAGCCGTTCCAGACGTCTGTACCGCGCCGCCACACCGCGTATGGTGTCGGCCCTTTTCTTCTCGATGTCGAACCGGTGATACTCGTAGTAGGGGAGCTCGGCGAGACAGTCATCGGTTGGTAACAGCCAGGTCTCGCGCGGCCCGGGGGCACGTTCGCCGTGGGCACGAGCCAACCCCCGCATCGACCGGACGGCACCGCGCGCCGTCACCTTTTGCCCGATGATCGCCGGAATCAACGCTTCCATTACCCGGTCGGTCCGACCCCAGTGAGCGCCGACCGAACGCCGGTTAAGCTCTCGGAGAATCCGATCCTGTGGCTTGAACAAACCCGGGTCGTCGTCAAAACCCAGCATGCGCCGGGTCCGTTCACCAAGCCAGCCCGAACCGGGACCCCACAATGTGCAAACGACCTTATTGTCGATCTGCTCGAACCGGATAGTACCGGGACCGTCAGGAGTACGGCTCGATTTCATAACCGTCAAAAAAGTGCTTTCGAGCTGCCCCCGGTACAAAGACGCCTTCAGGGACCCGAGGGTCCTGGTCAGACTGAACCCGGCGGGCGTTTCCAGCTCCAACCGCTCGTCCGGTTGCTCAACCAAGATCGGTGAATTCTTCGGTGGGACGCCCGACCTTGTACACAACCGTGCCGAAGGCCACCTGCTCGGCGGCCTCATTGAAGACCTCTACCTGGCAGTACACGACGGACCGTCCCCGCCGGGTTACCCAACCCTCGCCAATGATGTCGGATTTGATTACCGGACCCGTGTAGTTGACTGCCAGATTGATGGTGGCCAAGCGACGCCGCTCGGTATACGACGAGAGAATCGCAGGCACCACAACGCTGTCAATCATCGTGGCAATCACTCCGCCGTGCATCACTCCCTGCGGCTGGATCAGCTCTGGCTCCCTCCATGGCAGCCGCATGCGGCAGTAGTCGACCCGCACGTCTTCGACTTGCAGCCCCACGAACCTGGGAAAGTAGTCGGTGTCCCACCTGGCATATCCCATCCAAAGATCACGAACCGGCGGCGGAAGCGGTTCAAAACGAGCTGCGTTCGGGGCGACTTCCATGGATCAAGAGCGTAGCGGCTAGTACTGTCACAGGATGTCTCCTGATAATCTGGCCAGGCACCTGACGATCGACTTCACCACGATCGGACGGCGCTCGGGACTAGCGCGCCGCATCGAAATCTGGTGGTTCCGGGTCGACGGACACTTCTACATCACCGGAACCGGAGGACGGCGTGACTGGCTCGCCAATGTCCGGGCGAACCCGGCCGGCATCGTGCATGTCGGAGATCTCGACATCCCGGTTCTCGCACAGGAGGTCGCGGACCCCACGGAACGCCGGCGAGTACTGTCGGACCAACAGCTGGCCTGGTACTCATCCCAGGAAGAACTCGACCAACTCGTCACGCAAGCCCCGATGATCAAACTGTCTTTCGCCTGACGAACCTCTGACAGGTCGGGAGTTACGGAGACAGTCCGAGCTTGGCGGACAGGTCAAGATCGGATGGTTCGGTCAGATGACTCCCATCCGGGAATACGATGGTCGGGATTGATCGCAAACCGTTGTTGCGTCGGACAACTTCCTCTACGAGAGCTGGATGCTCTTCGAGGTCGACATAGGCGTAGTCAACCCCGTGTTTCTCCAACAGCGCCTTTGATCGCCGGCAGTCACCACACCATGCGGTTCCATAAAAGAGGATCGGGTCCTGCTTCTCCATAGCGACAGATTACCCCGTACCTGCGACAGGCCCGGGAGCCAGAATCGTGGACCGCTTCCCGGCCGTAAGCCGATAGCCGGCCCAAATGAGGCTGACGGCGGTCAGCACGGTGACGGTGAACAACTCCTGGGAACCCGTGGCATCAATCACAGATCTCTGGGCAGCTGCCACGAACGTACCGGCGACGATCAACAGGTTTCCTGCAACGAGGGCCCTGGATCGCCTCCAGAAACGAAACACGGAGGCGAGACCCGCCACGATCAGCAACGTGGCTCCGATTCCAGACCCAATCGCCACCAGGATGGTGATCCCACCGGAGGCGAATATTTCACTTCCCCTAGGAAGGATCTCATCGGGAATCGGACCCATGGCGGCAGGCAGAACGAGGAGTACCCCCATCAGGGTGAACGGCAAGAGCAGACCAAGCATCAGTTTTCCCCACCGTTGACCGCCCACGAGGTACACCGAGCCCAGGGCGAGGAATGGGACGTTGAGAACCCCGCCAAACAGATAGAACGTCTTGTAAATGGCATCGGTCCAACCGATGGCAATGGATAGAAACGAGGCGAACGCTGCGAGGGCAAACATGGTCATTCCTGCCGCATAGGCAGCGGTATGCGGGCGGGGCTTGGCGGCGGCTGATCGAATCAGATCGTAAGCAAACCAAGCAGCGATGAGCGAAGAAACTGCCGACAGAACAATGGCCATTGTGGGGAAGGCTAGCCAGCATTTAACTGCCATCGAACAGGCCATGGGGACTTCTGCGCGAGGGGCCCGGTGCGCTACCCTTCTCCGACTATGAGTGACGCTCGCCACATTCTGGTAGCGGTGGCCTGGCCATACGCCAGCGGTCCCCGCCATCTTGGCCATCTGGCCGGGGCCTATCTTCCTGCCGACATCTTCGCTCGTTACCATCGGACCGCCGGTAACCGGGTCCTCATGGTCTCTGGAAGCGATGTCCACGGAACTCCGATCACGGTCCGGGCCGAAGACGAAGGGGTCACCCCGCAAGAGATCGTCGACCGCTATCACAGCCAGTTTCTCGAGCACTGGCGGACGATCGGTATCTCCTGGGACCTTTACACGACCACCGGAACCGAAAATCATGCCGAGGTGGCTCAGGACGTCTTCCTGAAGCTCCTCGAAAACGGTTTCATGGAGGAAAAGACCACCGACCAGTTCTTCGACGAGGACGCCGGTCGATTCCTTCCTGATCGCTATGTCGAAGGAACCTGCCCTCACTGCGGATACACCGACGCTCGGGGAGATCAGTGTGACAACTGCGGGCGTACCCTCGATCCTGAGGATCTCATCGACCCGAGATCGAAGCTGACCGGCACCAAGCCACAACTGCGCTCAACCGACCACTACTTCCTCAAACTGTCTGCGCTGCAGCAGCCGGTCGCTGATTGGCTCGCCACCCGCCAGGGGTGGCGCAAACACGTCATCAACTGGGCTCAGAGCTTCGTCAATGACGGCCTGCACGATCGCGCCATTACCCGGGACCTCGACTGGGGAATCCGGGTGCCCCTGGACAACGTCGGGCCCGAGAAGCGCATCTACGTCTGGTTCGAAGCGGTGATCGGATACTTGTCGGCCGCCAAAGAGTGGTCGAAGCGGGTAGGTGCACCCGAAGCCTGGCGACTCTGGTGGGAGGACCCGGAAGCCGAAACGTACTACTTCGTCGGCAAAGACAACATCCCTTTCCACGCGGTCATGTGGCCGGCCATGTTGCTCGGATACGGTGGCTTGAACCTCCCGACCGATGTGCCCGCCAACCAGTACATCACGTTTTCTGGAGAGCAGGCATCCACCAGTCGCGGCGTTGGCAAGTCGATCAGCTACTACACCGACCGCATGGAACCCGACGCTCTCCGGTACGCGCTCGCCTCGAACCTGCCTGAACAAAACGACACCGACCTGACAGAAGCCGAGCTCGACCGGGCGATCAATCAAGAGCTCATCTCGACCTGGGGCAACCTCGTCAACCGGGTGCTCAATATGACGTGGAAGAACTTCGACGCCAGGATTCCCCAGCCGGGCCGGCTGACCGAGCTTGACCGGAACCTGCTCGACTCCATCGACGCGGCACTGGTGACGGCCGCCCGACAGATTGAAGCCGTTGAATTGCGAGCAGGTCTGCGAACCATGATGGATGCCGCTGCCGATGTGAACGTCTACCTCAACGCCACCGAGCCATGGAAGCTCGCCAAAAATGATCTTGAGCGTACGGCCACCGTCCTCCACACCGCCTTGTCAGCCATCAACGGAATCAAAACCGGTCTTTACCCCTATCTTCCGTTCTCAAGCGAAGACATCCACCATTGGCTGGGACAACCCGGGACGGTGCGCGACGCCGGATGGATCCGAACCGTCGTGACCCCTGGCGCGACGCTCGTCAAACCAGAACCGATGTTCCGGCGCTCGGAACTGATAGCTCCCGAAGACGACTGAAATATTCGGAACTTAACCATGCGTTTCCGTGTCAGACAGACCATGAAGACCAAACGATGGGGGCGACTAGTCGGCGGTACCGCTCTGGTTGGAGCCGGAATCGCCTCGCTCGTCATACCCGTATTGCCAGGAGTCGTAATGGTGGGTGCCGGCTTGGGCGTTCTCGCCCCCGAGGTCCCCGCCGCCCAACGGGCTATCGACCGGATGCGCTCCCTTCGCAAGCAGGCCGTGTAGCTTTACTCCTTCATGCCACTGTTCTCCGTCGACAATCTCACCCATGATTACGGAGACGTTCAGGCGCTGACAGATATCTCGCTGGAGGTGCCTGACGGTGCGATCGGTCTCGTTGGGGCCAACGGAGCCGGCAAGTCGACCCTTATCAAGATCCTCCTCGGTCTTCTCACACCGACTTCTGGCGACGTCCAGGTACTCGGACAAGATGTCAGAACCCATATCCGCCAAGCCAGAGCCCGGGTTGGATACATGCCAGAGGGCGACTGCCTTCCCATTGACCAATCAGCCTCTGATTTTGTCGCGTACTCCGCAGAGCTGGCCGGGGTTCCTGCCAAAGCGGCCAGACGGAGAGCATCCGAGTCCCTAGCCCTGGTTGGAATCGGCGAGGAGCGGTTCCGATACCTCAAGGACTTCTCAACCGGCATGTTCCAGCGGGTGAAGCTTGCCCAGGCGATCGTCCACGATCCCAAAGTGGTATTCCTCGACGAACCCACCGCCGGGCTCGACCCCGAGGGGCGAGAACAAATGCTTGATCTCGTCAACCGGTTGGCCGAATACGAGATCAGCGTCATCTTTTCAACCCACATCCTCAGCGACATCGAACGGACCTGCGACTGGGTGGTCCTCCTCGACAACGGGCGGGTGAAGCGCAACGGCGCCCTCGACCGCCTCGGCAGCCACGGGATCGTGCAAATCGAACTCATCGACGACCCCCAGCCAACCGCCGACCTTCTGCGAGGTCGTGGCCTGACGGTCACCGTCGACGGTTTCCGAATGTCGATACCGGCCGCCGAAGGGGTCACGACCCTGGTTCGCGACGCTTTCGCCGAAAGCGGAGCGGGCATCAGATCCATGACCGAAACCCAGATCACCCTTGAAGAAGCCTTCTTCGAGGTGGGACCTGCCCTCCCGCCGCCGGTGCCGACATGAGCGAACAAGCGATCATTGTCGATCGTGGTTACCGCCCGTACGAGGGGCCGCGCGGCACGCTCCGCTCGTCCATGTGGGCCATCGTCAAGGACGGCTACCGCCGGGCACTTGGCCTAAGACGTCGAGCCTGGTCCAAGGTCATGCCGTGGGGCTTGATCGCCCTCATGTTGATGATCACCATGGTCGTGATCGCCGTCGCCTGGTTCGCAGGCGATCTCATTCCCGACCTCCCGAGTTACGCCGAATACTTCGATCTGACAAGCCAACTTGGCCTGCTGTTTGTTGCCCTGACCGGTCCGCTGCTGCTGGTACCCGACCGGGTGAACGGCGTCCTGGCGGTCTATATGTCCCGGCCGCTCCGAATGTCCGACTACCTGCTCGCCAAAACCGCCGCCCTGGTGAGCTTGATGCTCACGTTCTATCTGGTTCCCCAAACCATATTGCACCTCGGTTTGGCAGCCCTTTCAGACGATGGCTTTTTCACCTATCTCGGTGCCAACCTCGATGTGCTTTGGAAGGTGCCAGTGGTGGCTCTGGCCTACATCGCCACGCACGGATCCATCGCCTTTGCGGTATCAGCCTTTTTGGGCCGATCAGGCCTCGCATCGGGGCTCTACCTTGGATTCATCATCATCACCAACAACGTGGCCGGACTTATCGTCAGCGTGGCCACCTTCCCGGGAGCCAAGTACGCCGCTCTATTCGCCCTCGAACAGCACCCACGCTACTTCCGGGACTGGGTATTCGGCACCAACGCAGGATTCCTCATCATGGAAGAAGCCGGATTCGACGCCTGGGTTTCCCTGGTTTGTATCGTGGCGATCGTCGCCTTGTCATCGCTGGTCGTGTGGCGCCAGTATCGGAAACTGCCATGACCATCCCCGACACAACGACTGTTTCCGTTGAAAACGTATCGAAGTGGTTCGGTCAAAAGGTGGCCGTATCAGAGATCACCAGTGCCTTCGGGCCAGGAGTCACCGGGCTGCTTGGACCGAATGGAGCCGGAAAGACGACTCTGCTCCGCATGATGACTGGCCTGGTCCGCCCTTCTGAGGGTCGCATCACCATCGAAGGCATCAACCCCCACGATGACTACCGGGCGCTAAACGCCGTGGGGTTCGTGGCTGAAGATGAGGCGGTCTACAAGCACCTCACCGCCCGCAAATTTGTCCGGTTCAACGCAGTTCTCGCCGGGGCTGCCGATCCCGATGGTGACACCGAACAAGTGATCGAATTGGTCGACCTGCAAGGTGCCGCCGACCGTCCGGTCGGAGGGTTCTCCAAAGGTATGCGGCAACGCACCAAAGTGGCGGCCGCGTTGGTCCATCGACCACGTGTGCTGTTGCTCGACGAGCCGCTGAATGGAGCCGACCCGGTGCAGCGCTCCCACCTCATCGACCTCTTCAAGACCCTGGGCACTCGTGGCTACACCGTGATCGTCTCTTCACATGTTCTTCACGAGGTGGAGCGTATGGCAGATCGAATCATTGCCATTACCGACGGTCGATTGGCCGCCTCGGGCGATGTGCGCTCGCTGCGCGCCCTGATGACGGACATTCCTCAAACGATTCGGATCGACGCCGACAAACCGCGGATATTGGCGGCAGCCCTGATCAGCACGCCATACGCGTCCGGGGTCAAACTGGAAAAAGACACCATTCATGTTGAGGCGGCGGATCCGGCCGGCCTCGCCAGAGCCATCGCTCGCCTGGCCAAACAACACGACGTGATCGTGAGCCGGATACAACCAGAGGACGAGTCCCTTGAGAGTGTGTTCAGCTACCTGGTACACCGCCGATGACGAGGATCGTCAGGCCCGGAGCGGCCATCTTCCTCAACATCCTCAGGCGACTCATGCAGAGGCGCATCGCCATCCTCCTCGCGTTCGCCACTGCCGCCCACGCGCTGTTGATGCTGACCTTCGATCTGACCGAACGTAGCTTCTCTGAGGTAACCGTTGGGCTTTTCCTGGCCGTGGCCCTTCCGGTGACCGGCCTCATCACCGCCGGGGCGGCTCTCGGGGACGAACGAACCGAAAACACGATGCCGTATCTACTTGTCAAACCAATCCCGCGTTGGTTGGTTGCGGTATCTTCCCTACTCGCGTCGGTGGTCACGGTGATGGCCGTATCGACACTCGGAATTCTGCTCGCATGGTGGTTGGGGGCCAGGGCGACCGGCGACAATGGCATCGGTTGGCCAATGCTGGTTGCCATGGTCATCATCACCGTCGGGTACTCGGCGGTGTTCGTGCCGATTGGCCTCATCGCACGCCGCTCGACCCTGATCGGCCTGGCGTACATCCTGATTTGGGAAGGGATCATCGCCCGGGTCGTCAACGGCGTGGCAGCTTCATCCATCTGGAGAATCGGCCTGACCGCCTACGCCGATCTTGGCGGCGACTTGCCTCGAGACGTCGACGACCTGCTTGCCACGCTGACACCGGGTACCGGCGGCGCCGTGGTCAAAGTTCTGGTACTGACGGCCATTTCCATTGCGGGCACGACGTGGCTACTTCGCAAGCAGGATATGGCCTGACCCGCATAACGAGTGATGGCCGCTCGAAGCGGCCATCACTCACCATTGAACGACCGAGCTATGCGGGTGGGTAGACGCCCATCCCCTTCGCTTTGTCGGTCTGCCAGAAGATCGCGGAAATTTCGTCGATCAGAGCCACGAGCTTTTCTCCATCGGCCGGGTCGACTGACTTCTTGGCAGCTCCTGCGGCCCGGATGGCCCGCCAGAAGAGGTCGTGAAGCTGAGGGAACTGCTCAACGTGCTCGGGACCGAAGAAGTCGGCCCACAGAACCATCAGGTCGTGTTTGCATACCTCGGCGCGCTCTTCTTTGATGGCGAGCGCCCTGGCCCGGAAAACCTCATCCGTGCTGTCCTGATATTTCTGAGCCGATTTGAGGACCGACAGAGCTTCGATCTTGGCCTGGGCCGGATCGTAAACACCGCAGAACAGATCACAATGGGCGTGCGCCGTAGTGGCAGGTTTGAAGATTCTCATAAGTCCTCCGTCGTTTGGAATGTCGACTCCGACCCTACACCCCTGACGAACTAGCGTGAACATCATGCTGAAACGGTTCACCATTGCCCACTCGTCGATGACGCCGTCATTACTCCCGGGCGACGCCATCGTGGCATTTCGGACGACTCGACCCCCTGGCCGGGGTGCCATCATCGTGTTCGAAGCCGAAAACGGACTATTTGTTGTCAAACGGGTCCTGGCTCTCGGCGGGGAAACCATCGGCGCCTCCGGGGGGGTCGTCTCGATCAACGGAGCGTCACTCGACAGTTGGGCGGTCGGCCTCACCTCCCCTTTTGACGCCACCATCGTGCCTGACGGGCATGTCTGGGTCATGGGCGACCGTCGTGAACTGTCAACCGAAGACAGCCGCACCCTGGGCCCGATTCCTGTGCCGACCTGGTGGAGGGCGACGTTCCGCTACCACCCGATCTCACGCCTGGCGTGGCTCCAGTAGGAAGTCAGTCGAACTTGCCCTGAGATCGGGCTTCGTGCCAACGGCGCCACCGATCTTCAAGGGCAGGTTGAGCATTTGTCAGATTGGCCAGCGCCGCATCGAGCGAATCCATCCGATGGGTGAAACCGACCATCCACACTCCCCACCGGTTGGCGGTCGGAGGCGCCATCATCAAGATATAAGGCTCGCTGCTCATCCGCCACTCGAGGCCGGCCCGGCTCCCGTCAGGCGCCTGAATGAATCCGTCGCCGGTGTCGAGGTTCTTGTGGCGCAGGAAATCCGTGATCGTTCCGAGGATGAAACCTGAAACCTCAACTTCGGGCAGTAGCTGGAATCCGTAATATGGCTGGGCACCGGCAGGTGGGGCCATGAAGGCCGGCTCCCCCGCTCGACTTGATATAGCGTCAAGGTCAATAGCAAGATGAGCGGTAAGATCGCTGAGGTCAGGAGCTTCGGTTTCCACCCCGCTGCGGCGGTTGAAAAGTCTCGAAAACACCCCTTTTTGGTTTTTCATGTGGGATGGTGTGTGTCGGTTAACGGGCACGCGGAGTGTGCGGAGTGTATAGAGGCTGCCGATCGCAACCAAGTTATCCGTGGAGGACAACAGATGAGACAGACCCGATGAACTGCGCCTGGTGCCAAAGCCAGATGGGTTATGTGCACGGACACGCCGCCTGTCTGGATGGATCCTGCCCGATGTTCGGCCTCAACCAAGCCGAATGCTGCGACGGAGAGACTGCGGCACCATGCCCGGCGCCAAACTCCCAAACCGCCGCCCGATCAAAGGTCGTTACCCGATGAAACGCTTAATCCCTCTTTCTCTTGCACTCAGCTTGCTCTTCGTGGCCTGCGGGTCCAACGCTGAAGAAACGACCACCACATCGACCACCACAACGGTTGTCGCTACGACGTCCACAACGACGACGAGCACTTCGACTACGACGACCACCACGCTTCCTCCTGGCCCAACTTCACCACTCACAGGTCTCGAAAGCGTCAACCCGGATCTCCTTGACCGGCGCGTGGTGGCCATCAAGATCGATAACCATGCCAATGCCCGACCCCAATCAGGTCTCGAAACCGCAGCAGCCGTGTACGAGCTCCCGGTCGAGGCAAGTTTGACCCGATTCATCGCTCTGTTCCACGACCAGGACAGCCCCTACGTTGGGCCCAACCGGTCTGGCCGCCCAACCGACCCGACCCTGGTGGCGCCCCTGGGAGCCACGTTTGTGATCTCCGGTGCCCAGTCCTGGGTACAGGGGGTACTCAACAAATACGACATCAACTGGTTTGGCGAGATCCGGGGACCCTCATTCCGAATTTCGAGCCGGCGAGCGCCGCACAACCTCTACGTCAACACCGAGCTGGTCAGAACCGAGGCGGACCGACGTGGGTTTGATGACGTTCCGCCCCCGGATATGTTCACTTGGGGGGAGTTCCCGGCTAACGCAGAAGCGGCTACCGAGATGTTTTTCGACTGGTCCTCAACCACTAAAGTCACGTGGACCTGGAACGGATCTGGCTACGAACGCAGTACCGGCGGAGCCACCCAGGACTGGGTTTCCCAGGACGGGGAAACCCAACAACCGATTGAAATGGACACGCTGATCGTGCTGTACGCCCGCCAATACACGGCTTCCGGGTCAACGGGCTCGGCTGTCCCGGCCATGGAGACTGTCGGAACCGGACTCGCCCAGGTGTTCTCGGGCGGAAAAGTCGTTCAAGGCACCTGGACCCGCGCTTCTGCCGACGAACTCTTCGTCTTGACCGCCGAAGATGGCAGCATCCTGGAGGTCCCGCCAGGTCGGCCATGGATCAACATCTTCCCCGACAACCGAACGGTCACCTGGTGACCGCCCGATCAATAGCCGCCGACGTACTCTCCGGCTCGCCGGCCCGTCCAGCCATCGAGTCGGCCCTCGGCAAGGCTCACGCTGACCAGCTGAACGCATTTATTTCGATCGACGATTCGGTGGTGGAGACGATCCCGGCGAGCGGTCCGCTAGCCGGGGTCCCGATCGCCATCAAAGACATCATCCACCAGTCCGGCCACACAACCACCTGCGGTTCGTCGTTCTACCGGTATGAAGCCACCGAGTCGGCAACCGTCGTTCAGCGGCTGGAAGCGGCCGGGGCGGTCATCATTGGCCGGACGGGCCTGCACGAGTTCGCGTTCGGCTTTTCGTCGGAAAACCCCTGGTACGGACCGGTGCTCAATCCTTGGAACACCAAGACCTCCCCGGGGGGATCTTCCGGCGGCAGCGCCGCGGCCGTGGCCGCCGGTATCGTCCCGATCTCCCTCGGAACCGACACCGGCGGCTCCGTCCGGGTTCCTGCCGCTCTGTGCGGCATCTACGGACTCAAATCGACCCACGGTCGCATCCCGATCACGGGGGTGTTTCCACTCATCGAGTCCCTCGATACCGTCGGCTCGTTCGCAACCAACATCGGCGATCTGGCCACTGCCTACCGGGTCCTGGCAGGCTATGACCCGCTCGATCCGTGGTCCGTACCCGATTCAGCCGCACTCACCAGGCCGATCTCACGACTCGGTGGGCTCCGGGTCGGGATCCCCCAACCCTGGGTCGAAACCGCGCCCATGGAAGATGAGGTTCGACGTAGCTTCGAACACACCCTCGAATCTCTCGAGCATATTGGCGCCACGGTGATCGAGGTCCGGAACCCATTCTTCTCGATGCCCGGGATGATCGGCCCCACGTTGGCAGCCGAGGTCAGCGTGCTCCACGGCGACTGGATGCGAGATCCTGACAAGGCCTATGGCGAGGACGTCGTGGACCGGATCAACGCCGCCATGGAGACACCGCTGAGCGACATCGTCGCTGCCAACCGCTGGAGATCAGCTCTCACAAACACCTTCCTGGCCACATTCGACCAGGTTGATGTCCTCGTCACCCCGACCGTCCCCGCCCGCACCAAGCACATCGGCGACGACATCATGCGTTTCGACGGGCAGGAACACTTCTACCGAAGGGTCTTTTCGTGGTTTTCGGCCCTCGTGAACCATGCGGGCTTGCCGGCTCTGGCTGCCCCGCTGATCGGCCCGGGCTCGCCGCCCCCATCGATCCAGATCATTGGACCTCCCTGGTCAGAAGACCGCCTCCTGGAGATCGGCCAGCGACTCGAGGATCACAACATTGTCGGCTTCCGCGCTCCCACCCAGGGCTAGTTGCCCATTACGGGTTGCAAGCGAGCACGTCAACGTCGATAGGTCCGAACCCATCATCCTCGAAGGAAACCAACGACACCTGGCCTTCTACGTCGCCCGGCCATGGCAGCGTCTCCCCCCAGAAGCCATCACGGTCGATCCGAAACTCACCGAACTCGCCATCGAAGGACCCAACCCACGAGTAGAAGTAGTTACCGGCCACACCCGGTTCTCCTTCCACGCCGAGGGTTAGTTCCCATTCGTCAGCGTTTATGCAAGCGGCCTCGGCTGTCACGATGATCAGGGGCGCCTGAGCGCAGACCGGTATCTCAAGGAAGCTGATCGGCGAAGACTCGCCAGAGGAAGCCGTTGCATTGACGGTAACCCGGCCCAAGCGATCACCAAGGCCGATGCTGCCCGATCCCTCGGCGACCGGGCCATCAAATGTTTCGGCGTAGATCAGCTCACCACCGATGTCCGTAACGAAGACCGTCACATCGCCGCCTGCCCCGATCCCTGGCGAAGCCAGGACCGTGTACTCGACGACAGGTTCGCCACCTTCGAAACAAAAGGCGACTGCGTCGATTTCCAGAATCGTGTCCGGGACGACCGTTTCGCAAACGCCTGCTTTGACGGGGATTTCGATTCTCTCCCCCAAATCATCCGAGATCACAACTCGTCCAGGGCCGGGCACTTCCTTCGAGAAAGAGAATTCGACCGGCTCCGATCCGAGCGCGGCATTGAAAAGCTCAGCCCCGGAGCTTCCCCAGGCGAGCACACCGTTGACGGTACTACCCGGCTCGCCTGTGACAGTGACGGTGATGTCGTGCTGGTCGGGCCCGCTCCCGAATGAGTAGCAAACCACCTCGGCGCTTACCTCCAACAGGGCTGTGGCTACGGTCGTAGTCGTGGTAGTAGAAGGCACCACCGTGGAGTCGGAGGTTTGGACGGACGGCGGGGTGGTCGACGTGGGCTCGGCTGACCCACCGCAGGCGATCAGAAGCACCAGTGTCAAGGCCCCCCAGCGCTTCGACTCACCGATCCGTTGGCCGAGACTCTTGTTGGGATCGCGGTACAAGAGACTGGTTTTGAGGCTTTGAAAGGGTGAATTGGGCACCCTGAACCTTACCGTAGGTCGAAAGCCTGCATGCGGATTCAGCCGGGGCCAAGGCGTCTTGTCAAACCCGACATCGCGGTAGAGCCTGAAGGAGAGTCGGCTCGGCTTCAAGAACAAACACCGGAAGTCCTGGTCATCCCGGAAAGCCGGTAGATGTGACTTGGCACCGCAACGAATATCAAAAGGTTTCCAGGTGGCTTCCCGATAACGACTAGACAACCTGCCAGAGTGGGTAACCTGGCGGGGTGCATCTCGGGTAGGAGCCAGGTCCACCTTCCTCCTCCCGCGTCAAAGCCAGCAAAACAAAAAAGGATGGAATCGTGTCTACCACGATCGAAGACGTAGAGCCAGAGTTCCTCGACAAAGTGATCATTCGGTTCGCCGGTGACTCTGGAGACGGCATGCAATTGGCGGGGAACCGCTTCACAGATGCCTCAGCCGCTTTTGGTAACGACCTGGCGACTTTTCCCAGTTTCCCCGCTGAAATCCGCGCCCCGGCCGGGACGCTGCCGGGGGTTTCCTCTTTCCAGGTTCAGATTGCCGATTTCGACATCCTGACCGCCGGGGACGAACCGGATGTGCTGGTGGCCATGAATCCGGCCGCCCTCAAGTCCAACCTGGCGGACCTCCGCCCAATGGGTACCATAGTTATCAACACAGAAGCGTTCGAAGAACGCAACCTGGCCAAGGCCGGTTACGAAACCAACCCGTTGACCGATGGCTCACTGGATGGATACAAAGTCATTGAAGCGCCGATGGAATCCCTTACCAAAGAAGCCGTCAAGGACACGGGCGTTTCGGGACGCGATGTACTTCGCTCGAAGAATATGTTCGCACTGGGTCTCATGGCCTGGTTGTACAGCCGACCGCTTGAACCAACCACCCAATGGATCGAAGCCAAATTTGGCAAGAAGCCCGAAGTCGCAGCCGCCAATATCGCCACACTCAAAGCGGGCTACAACTTCGGGCTGACCACCGAGGCGACTATGAACTCGGCGGTTTCCGTCAAGCCGGCAAAACTGCCACCCGGCGAGTACACGACCATTTCCGGCAACCTGTCGCTCGCCTGGGGATTGATCGCCGGTGCGAAGGCCGCCGGGCTTCCGCTCTTTTATGGTTCGTACCCGATCACCCCGGCATCGGATATTCTTCACGAATTGTCCCGCCACAAGAATTTCGGCGTGCGTACCTTCCAGGCCGAGGATGAGATTGCCGCAATCTCGGCCAGTATTGGCGCGGCGTTCGGCGGCCATTTGGCCGTGACCGGAACGAGTGGTCCTGGTCTCGCGCTGAAATCGGAAGCGTTGTCGCTGGCGATGATGACCGAACTGCCACTCATCGTCATCAATGTGCAACGAGGCGGACCATCAACCGGTCTGCCGACCAAGCCCGAACAGTCCGATCTGCTGTTCGCCATGTACGGTCGCCACGGCGAGTCTCCCCTGCCGATCGTGGCTGCCAGCTCGCCGTCAGATGCCTATGATGCGGCTATTGAGGCCATCCGAATCGCCTTGAAATACATGACACCGGTCCTGCTGCTCTCGGACAATAGTGTGGCAACCGGGTCGGAACCCTGGCGTCTTCCCGAACGGGATTCGCTGCCTGATTTCACGGTGCGGTTCGCCACGAAACCCAACGGTCCGGCGGGAGAGTTCCTGCCATATGTGCGTGACCCGCTCACCTTCGCCCGCCAGTGGGCGGTACCGGGAACTCCCGGTCTCGAACACCGTATCGGTGGCCTCGAGAAGGAAGAGGTCTCCGGCAACGTGTCATACAACCCGGCGAACCACCAGCTCATGACAGACACCCGGGCCTGGAAGGTTGCAAATATCGCCAATGACATCCCGCCGGTCGCAGTCGACGACCCCGACGGTGCCAGGACCCTGGTGATCGGCTGGGGCTCGACCCTCCCGGTCATCAAGGCGGCCGTACGGCGGGTCCGAAACGACGGCAAGCCCGTCGCTCACGTCCACTTGCGACATCTCAACCCCTTCCCGGCGAACCTGGGCGAAGTGCTCAGATCCTATGAACGGGTGCTCGTACCTGAACTGAACAACGGTCAGTTGATTCGATTACTCCGAGCCGAGTATCTCGTCGATGCGGTCGGACTGAACAAAGTATCCGCCTTGCCTTTCAAGGTTACCGAGATCGAAACGAAAATCCGGGAGATGATCTAAATGACGACGATCGAATATACCCGGGGCGATTTCCAGTCGGACCAAGAGGTTCGCTGGTGCCCTGGCTGCGGCGACTACACGATCCTCGCCTCGGTTCAAAAGTTCATGGCAGCGTCGGGCATCGTCAAAGAGAACGCCGTATTCATCTCGGGAATTGGGTGCGCGGCCCGGTTCCCCTATTACATGTCGACCTATGGCATGCATTCGATCCACGGTCGAGCGCCGGCGGTGGCCACCGGTTTAGCGACTGCCCGCCCCGATCTATCGGTGTGGGTGGTCGGTGGCGATGGCGACATGATGTCCATCGGCGGCAATCACTTGATTCATGCGCTCCGTCGCAACGTGAACATCAAGATCCTTATGTTCAATAACCAGATCTATGGTCTTACCAAAGGCCAATACTCGCCAACGTCCGAAGTCGGGAAAAGAACCAAGTCTTCACCGATGGGCTCGATCGATTACCCGTTCAATCCAATGTCCTTGGCGTTGGGAGCCGAAGCGACGTTTGCAGCCCGCACCCTCGACATGGACACCAAGCACACCGTTGAAATCCTGGAGGCTGCTTACGCTCACCAGGGGTCGGCGTTTGTCGAGATCTACCAAAACTGCAACGTCTTCAACGACAAGGCATTCATCGCCTTGACCGGTAAAGAAGACCGCGATAGCAACCGTATCTATCTCGAGCACGGCAAGCCGATTCGGTTCGGTCAGGACATGGAAAAGGCAGTGATCTTCCACAACGGTGAAGCGACGATCGTCGATGCTGCGTCGGTGGATGAAACGGCCATCCTCGTCCACGATCAGACCAATATGACCATGGCGTTCGCCCTAAGTCGTCTCAGTCACTCTCCGACGGGACCCACCCCCCTGGGCATCATTCGCAGCGACGACTCTCGTCCGACGTATGACGACGGAGTCAGCGCTCAGCTTGCCAGTGCCAAGGCCACCAAAGGCGAGGGAAACATCGACGACCTGATCCGGTCCTTGGGGACCTGGACGGTTAAGTAAACCGACTATTTGAAGGGGACGGACCCCGGTCCGTCCCCGATGGGTTCCTACCCTCGATCTCGACTGAGGGCATCGAGGGCGACGCTGATCATGTCACCAAAGGTCGACTGGCGTTCTTCACTCGTCGTCGCTTCACCGGTGCGAATGTGGTCGGAGACCGTTGCGATCGTCAGAGCTCTGGCACCATACTCGGCTGCCACGCCATAGAGACCGGCGGCCTCCATCTCAACCGCCATTACGTTCATGTTCTCAAGCGTATCCCACACATGGGACGTCGGGTTGTAGAACAGGTCGGCCGAGTGAACATTGCCAACATGGACCGTTTTGCCGGCTGCCTCAGCCGCATCGACCGCGGCCCTGGCGAGCTCAAAATCAGCCGTGGCTGCGAAGTCCCAGCCTCCGTATCGGGCACGGTTTACGGCCGAATCGGTGCAAGCTCCGATAGCGATGACAATGTCACGGATGTTGACCCTGGTCGATATGGCCCCGCAGCTGCCAACCCGAACCAGGCGTTTGACGTCATAATCCTTGATCAGCTCGGTCGCATAAATCGATGCCGATGGAATGCCCATGCCAGTCCCCATCACCGAGACCGGAACCCCGTTGTACGTTCCTGTGAAACCGAGCATGTTCCGTACGGCATTGACCTGCACGGCATCTTCAAGAAAGTTCTCGGCGATGAACTGGGCGCGGAGCGGATCGCCCGGTAGTAGAACGGCCTCTGCGAAAGCGCCCTTTTCAGCAGAAATGTGGGGGGTTGGCATGGTCTTCTAGCTCCCTGTACAACGGCAAGCAGTAAAGGGTAGTCGCTCCCGAATGCCGGCGGGTCTTACCGTGCGACCCTGCGATAGGATGGGCATCATGTCTGACATCGTTCTGTTCGCAAGAATCATCGCCAAACCCGGATCTGGGGAAGAAATGGCCGAAGCCCTAACGGGCCTCGTCGCAGCTTCCGAAGAGGAGCCCGGCCTGCGGGTATATGCCGCCCATCGACAGGACAACGACCCAGCGACCTTCTGGTTCTACGAGGTCTACGACGACGAAGACGCCCTATCGGTCCATGCTCGCGGACCCCGTATGACCGAAGCTCGCGGCAAGGTGCGGGAATTCGGAGCGGCGGCTCCCGAGGTCTTCCGGGTCACTCCACTCGCAAATAAAGAGTAGAACATGGTTACCGGGCTCCCCAACCTTGGCCCGAAATCAGCAGAAGTTCTGTCACTCGCCGGCATCATGAACGAGGCGCAGCTCGACGAATTGGGTCCGGTCCGTTCCTACGTGCGATGTGTGCTGGCAGGCAACGTCTCGAAGCTCATGTTGTATGCCCTGCTCGGGGCGGAACTTCACCTGCCATGGAACGAGGTCCCGGCCGACATCAAACAAGCTGCCCTCGATGAATCGGCTGCCCGGCTCCGCGCACACGAAGAAGGGCTATTGCACATCGTGTCAAGCACCGACTGGGCAGCGGTCGATGACCAGTACGTTCCGGATTCGTTAGCCAGCGAAGGGTTCATCCATTGCTCCACCCGTCGGAGCATCCTCGGTCCCGCCAATGCCCTCTACACCGGGCAATCGGGCCTGGTCGTTCTCGCCATCGAAGCCGACCAGATCGAACACCCCATTTTGTTCGAGGACAGCTACGGCGCCGGTATCGAATACCCCCACATCTACGGTCCCTTGCCAAAAGATGCCGTAGTTGGCGTATGGGACTTCCCCCCGGAACCTGACGGCCGCTTTCGCCTGCCAGGGCCCTTGAGCGCCTAAGGTCCTCGCCGCACCGCAGCATCCGGACTCCCCGACAACCCATCCGCCGACCATCAGGGGCACCTGGCAGCTGATCCCAATCTGGCCAGTTGACCACGTAACACCTCAGTCCCGGCACCCGGACCGCCTCGCGATGCGGAATCACGTTTTCGTCACAGTCATGCGATACGTTTTGGCCCGGTGCTGATGAGCGATCTGGAGATGCACTGTGTATGCCATGTTGCAGACCGGTGAACGAGTCACCATGGATCGGGAAACGTACGAGTCGCTCGGCGCCGAAGTACGCGGCGAGTACGTCGATGGCGAACTTCGACGTACTCTCGG
>JAENVV010000109.1 GCA_016650365.1 Acidimicrobiia bacterium | reverse complement strand
TTCAATCATGGCCGGAGTGATGGGAGCCTCCACTTTTCCACTCGTCATCGCAGCTGTGCTTGCCTCGAGTCTGATCACCGAATTCGGCGTCGCGCGCTGGCAGATCGGGGTGCTGGCTACGGCGTCGTCTGTCGTTGGCGCCATCCTGGCCCCCCGCTTCGGAGCCGAAATCGATCGGATCGGGGCGAAGGCGGGATCGGTTGCTGCCCTCGCAATAAGCGGGGTCAGCCTCGGATTGATGGCGACCGCTTCGGGATACGGCGTCCTGTTGGCGGGGGCCCTCGTCTCGGGAGTGGCACAATCCATGTCCAATCCCGCCACGAACAAACTGATCTCCCTCCACGTCGAAGCAGGTGTAAAAGGGATAATCACGGGCCTCAAACAGTCCGGGGTGCAGGTGTTCACCTTCCTCGGGGGACTCACTCTTCCGTGGCTCGCCGGATTGGCCGGATGGCGAACCGCCGTTGGCATCTATGCCGGTTTCGCCTTCATCGGCTTCGGGATAGCCCAAAGGCTTCTGCCTGGCGACCCTCCGGATCGAACGGTCACCCGGAGCGTGACCAAAGAACCACTTCCCCCCCTCATTTGGAGGATCTCCACCTTCGGGTTCCTCCTCGGGTTGGCCGGCTCCGGAATTTTCCAGTGGGTCCCGCTCTTTGCACAAGAAGTACTGGGAATGACTCCGCAGGTAGCCGGAGGCACAGCCGCTCTCGCCGGCCTCCTGGGGATCTTTGGACGGATCTGGTGGGGACGGGCCGCCGAACATCAGGTCGGCGTTCAACAAAGTCTGCTGATTATCTCCCTCGCCTCGGTTCTTTCAGCCGGATGTCTGGCACTGGCGCCGCAGGTTGGTGGTTGGTTGGTCTGGCCGGCGGTCTTCATCGCCGGTCTGAGTGTTAGCTCATGGAATGCCGTCGGCATGCTGGCGGTTATCCAGGGCGTTCCCGCCCGACAGGCCGGGCGGGCGTCCGGGGTTGTCATGTTCGGTTTCCTATCAGGGCTCGGAATTGGAGCGCCGCTGCTCGGCTACTCCGTCGACGTGTTCGCCGACTACCGGCCAGGATGGGTGGCGGCGATGGGGTTATTTGTCGTCGGGGCGACACTCGTCACCCCCGCCCGGTTCCGAAATGATCAGGATCCGATAAGCTAACGATCGTTAACCCAAGGAGGATCAACGTGAAAGAAGCCGTCATCGTCTCGACCGCCCGCACCCCGATCGGGAAGGCGTATCGAGGGGCTTTCAACGATCTTGAATCTCCTTCGCTGGCTGGAAAAGCCATCGCGGCTGCCGTCGAACGAGCCGGGCTCGAACCCGGTGAAGTCGACGACGTCATCCTTGGGGCGGCACTACAACAAGGTTCTCAGGGAATGAACGTCGCCCGGATCTCGGCCATCGCCGCCGGCCTTGCCACCACTACCTCCGGGATGACGATTGACCGTCAGTGCTCCTCCGGTCTCATGGCGGTCGCCACCGCCGCCAAGCAGGTCATGTTCGACGGAGCCCCCATCGTCGTGGCCGGCGGGGTCGAATCGATCAGCCTGGTCCAGAACGCCAACATGAACATGTACCGCGCCGCCGACCCGGCGGTCCTTGACCGCGAACCCAACATGTACATGCCCATGATCCAGACCGCCGAAGTGGTGGCCAAACGGTATGGGATCAGTCGCGAAGCCTGTGACGAGTACGGCTACCAGTCACAGATGCGGGTAGCTGCCGCCCAACAAAACGGTTTGTTCGACGAGGAGATCATCGAAGTAACGGCCACCAAGGCGTTGGTGAACAAGGAGACCGGCGAGACCACCAAAGAGTCGGTCACGCTCAAGCTCGATGAGGGCAATCGTCCGACCACGACCCTTGAGGGTCTGGCATCGCTGCAACCAGTCAATGGTCCCGGCGGAAACGTAACGGCGGGCAATGCCTCGCAACTTAGTGACGGCGCCGCGGCACTGGTGGTCATGGAAGCATCGGAGGCAGAGAAGCGGGGGCTGGAACCGCTCGGCTACTACCGGGGCATGGCGGTGGCCGGGGTCGACCCGGACGAGATGGGAATTGGCCCGGTGTTTGCCGTTCCGAAACTGCTGGCACGCGCCAATCTCACCATCGACGATATCGGGCTTTGGGAACTCAATGAAGCGTTCGCCGTTCAAGCGATCTATTGCCGTGATCAGCTCGGCATCGACAACGAGATCTTCAACGTCAACGGCGGTGCCATCTCCATCGGACACCCCTACGGCATGTCCGGAGCCCGGATGGTCGGCCATGCTCTCCTCGAAGGCAAGCGCCGCGGCATCAGGTACGCCGTGGTGACCATGTGCGTCGGAGGCGGAATGGGCGCCGCCGGGCTCTTCGAAGTGGCCTAGTAACCGCCCGTCAACCCGGTCAGGTTACGCAGAACTCGTTTCCTTCCGGATCCAGCAGTACCACCCAGGCCGGTCCATGGTCAGAACGGGTGTCTACGTAGGTGGCGCCGGCACCGACCAACTGTGCGACCTTCTCGTCGCGAACCCTTTCGCGCTCGGAGCCTTCTAGTCCCTGGGGAAGACGCACGTCGAGGTGAACCCGATTCTTGGCGGTCTTGCCTTCTGGCACATTCAAAAAGAGGATCCGCGGACCCTGCCCGGCGGGATCGACGATGGCCGAAATCGCCTCCCGGTCCTCCTGCGGCATGTCGATCGAGTCGGCAAAGGCATCCCAGGACTCGAACCCGGGCGGGGGCGGCTCAACGATGTACCCCAAAGCCAACGCCCAGAACTCGGCGAGGGATGGGGCGTGCCGGGCGTCAAACGTAACCTGAAAAGCTCCGAACATAGCTACAGGCTAGCTATGGGGTCGTAAACGATCCGGTTGTGTCTTGGCCGTTCGCTTGCCAACCCGCCCAGTTTCTCCCGATACCGGCCCAGACCCAGCGAAGGGCGTCCACACCGTACGTGTAGGTGTTTCCCTGGAAAACCGAGTTCACGGCTTGAGCAGCTGACGCATTGGAACCAACGAACCCTGACTCAACAACGACGTTATTTTCCACGAGAACAGATTTCGGTGTATAAAGACCAAGCGGACCATCCAGATCCGACGAGTGCGTGAACAGCACGATCCCCGCATGGTTCGCAGTAACCGTGTTCGCCGAAACGTGTGCGTCTGGGCCAAAGACCACAATGCCAGCACCGTCCCACCACGCAGTTGTGGCCGCTGTTCCATTACCGATCAACGTGTTGCCGCTGATCGTCGAGCCGTACGCCCGGTCGTGGGCAATACCCGGGCGCGCACTGTCGGTAATCACATTGTCGATGACCGTCGTCTGTAGCGCAGCGTCCGTGAACCACACCCCATATCCGGTTGGTCCAGTGATCGTATTCCCATCGACAACCGCACCCACGGTTCCGTCCAGCCTGACGGCCGTCTTGCTGGACGGTTCGAAAGTGCTGTCATAAACGGCAAAGTTCGTGGCCCCGGTCACTCTGATCGCCTCCAGGTCGTGGTTTGCGAACCGTGAATTGGTGATCGTCAGATTGTCCCCGGTAGCCTCCACTCCATAGACGTTATCGTGGACATAGGCTCCATCTATCGTCCAGCCGGTGGCGGTGACTGCAAACCCACGACTGAAATTCCTGACTTCGATTCCACGTATCGACGCACCAGCTGCATCCCCCGAAACTCCCAGCTTGAGCAGACCCATCCCGTCGATTACCGCTCCGGATGCGCCGACCACAGACTGATTCCTCTTCGGGATGATCGATTGATACTGATAGACGCCCGGCTCAATGAAGATATCCGCACCTTCGGGCTGTGAATTGATCACCGCCTGGATCGACCACCCGGCTGGCACCACTGCGTCGTACCCGTTCGGTACCACCGGAACGAATGGCGGATCCACCGGCGGGATGGGCGGAGCCGGAAGGCTCAACCCGCGGGTCAGGAACGTTGCCATCTGGGCACGGCTCACCGGGGCATCGGGACAATAGCGATCGTTGGCCGGCGGGTTACACCCGAGCGTCACCCCTGATGAAGCAAGCCAGTCGATGGCGGACTCAAATACCGAATCGTCATCGTCAATGAACCGATCTTTGATCCCTGGGGGAGGAAACGTAATCGCTCTCGTCAAGAACGCCGCCATCTGGCCGCGGGTCACCGCCCTGTCTGGACAGAACCGATCATTGGTAGGCGGATTACAACCGAACGTCACTCCGGAGGAGGCGAGACGGTCAATCGCATCCTCGAACACGGAGTCATTGTCATCTACGAAGCGATCAACAATATCGGGTGCCGGCAACTTGAGTGCCCTGGTCAAGAACGCCGCCATCGCTCCGCGGCTTACCGGAGCGTCCGGGCAAAATCTGTCGTTGGTCGGCGGGTTGCAGCCATACGTAATGCCCGCATATGCGAGCCGATCGATATTCGCCACATGGACACTGCCGCCCGTATCAGAGAACCGGGGCGCGGCAACCTCACCACAACCAACACGATCCGGGCTCAGGACCAGTTCGTCGAACTGGAAATTCAGCGGACCTGGAGCGGTACCATTTCCCCCGTAGTAGGTGTCAAACCAGAAGCTCTGCACACCGAGGGCGGCGTCAGCCGATCCCAGGAATTGAAAGTCGTCTTGATAGAAGGCCAGCTTCTCGTCGACCCAGCCTTCGAGGACACCGTTGCGAACCCCCGGAGTGTTCATCGACACATGGCCCTCGACGCACGACCAGGCACCGTGCTTCAACACGCCGACGGATGGATCCCACATGAGAGTATCTCCGGTCGCTTTCGCCTGATTCCGGTGATACACATAGAACCCGATCGCAGTCGTATTGGCGGTGGCCGGAGACGTCGATGGGGAAAACTGCATACGGGCCGACCAGCCGGGATTCGAGTTCGATGGCTTGATCCCGTTCCGACCGCTCGCACTGTAGAGCCCGGCCGGGCCGGGAATCTTCCCGGAGCCATAGTTCTTGAAGGACGCGGGAAGACGGATGAAGTATCGGTAATACAACTCATCGGGGTCACCGAGTCCCTGGTCCCCAAACCGATACAGGGCGGCCGACCCGAAGTGTGATCCGGCAGGCACCGACACGTTGATGGCTTTCCCTGACACACCATCTGAAATCTGAGTTATGCGATTGCGCGGCCCAACTGCGCCATCAAACCAGCCTTCGGTCCAGACGGTCGGGGCAGACGAAAAGGGTTCGACCAGGTATTCAGAGCCTGCGCCGCGAGCCACATCGGTGGCAAGGAGCGGTGCGATCAGCACCGCCAGGCACAAACAGAGGATGGACTTACGCAACGACCAACCTTCCCGGGTCCGAACTGGTCTTGTCTATATCATCGGGCGAACAGCTTGCGACCTTGATCCAAACAAGCATGTCCACTTGAGGCTTGACCATAGGAAGGCCGGCGCCACTATCGGGAGTCTCGACCACATGAACCGGGGACTTACTGATTGCGACCGGGAAGCTGAACCTGGAGCTCCGACAACCGCATGGCCAAGAACGCCCGGTCGGATTCGTTCATATCGCAGTTCAGGGCCTGTTGATATGCCACCCGGGCATCGTCGGCGCGCCCGAGGCGGCGGAGAAAGTCGGCTTTGGTCGACCAGTACAAGTGCCAGTTTTCGAGCCCTTCGATCGTCTCCAGAACCTCCAATCCGGTGTCGGGGCCAGACAATTCGGCCTCGGCAACCGCTCGATTGACCGTGATCACTGCCGACCCCCCCATGCGTTCCAACATCCGGTAGAGGGTCACGATCTGCTCCCAATCAGTCTCATCAGCCCTAGCGGCAAGACTGTGCAGCGCCGAGATCGCAGCCTGGATTTGATAGGGTCCGACGCTGCGACGGCGCAAGGCGCCGTCAACGAGCCTTGAGGCCTCCGCAATTTGCTCCTGATTCCATAGCGTTCTGTCCTGATCAGCCAGGAGAACCGGTACCCCGTCCTTCGACTGACGGGCGGGTTGGCGGGCGGCCGTTGCCAAACAAAGTGCGAGTAGCCCGACACACTCCGGTTCGTCCGGCATCAACCCGGCCAACATCCGGGCCAGGCGAATACCTTCGTCGGCAAGATCCACCCGATCGTCCCAAGCCCCAAAGGGTGCATGGTGACCGGTTGTAAAGATGAGATAGATGACGTTCAGAACGGCGTCGAGCCGCTCCGGCAGTTCGTGATCATCGGGCACCCGGTAGGGAATGTGAGCCGAGGAAATCTTGGACTTCGCTCGCGATATCCGCTGGCCCATCGTAGATTCAGCAACGAGAAAGGTCCTGGCGATCTCATTCGTGGTGAGACCACCAAGCGTCCGCAATGCCAACGCGACCCGCGCTTCAGGGCTCAACGCCGGATGGCAACAGGTAAACAACAAGCGCAGCTGATCGGTCGGCTCGGTTTCGGCGTCGTCGACTAATAGGCTCATGGCCTCCGCCTCCTTGGCAGCCCGCTTGGCTTCACGCCGCAGACGATCGAGCGCTTTTCGCTTGGCAACCACCGTCAGCCAGGCCGCCGGGTTCTCCGGTAACCGCTCATCCGAGAACCTCTCGTTGGCAACCACGAGGGCGTCCTGGAGCGCGTCCTCGGCGATATCAAACCTGCCGGTGAGGCGGATGAGGGTGGCCAACACCTGGCCACCCTCGACCCGCAACGTTTCTGCAAGCGACCTGGTCACTCCTCAGGGAACTCGAGGCAGGGGCGAACTTCTACACGTCCACGCCAGGCTCCGGGGATCTGCGAGGCCCACTTGATGGCATCGTCGAGATCGGCACACTCAAGGAGATAGAACCCGCCGAGGACTTCCTTGGTCTCCGCAAACGGACCATCGGTCGTCAGTACATCCCCACCTTTTCCGCCCTTCACGGTGATGGTGGTCGCGGTGTTCGTATCGTGAAGGGCCTCCCCGCCGACGATGACTCCGGCGGCACCGGCCGCCTCGCCAAATTCGTTGTACTCGGCCATGACACGCGCCCAATCCTCTGGACTTCCGGTGCCCTCGGTCTCAGCCGGGCTGTATATAAGAGCTGCGTACTTGGGCATGCCAACCTCCATTGTTTGCGGCTACCTCTGCCATACAACGAACGTCGCCGACGGTTTTCGACAGGGTCTGGCCGATTCTACGTTTCGCCCGGAAATGGTGCCGGCTGTTCCGATCCCTCCACCTGCCGGCCGGGACGGAAATTAGCTTGCGCTCCGGGGCCCACCATACGAAGCTGGCCCGGTGGGCACATCCCGGTGCCCTTGATCTGGAAAGGAGACCTGAATGTCGATCAATACCCTTGTCTCCGTCCGCGGCCACCGCACCGTCTAGACACGACGCCCGGGTCCGCTCGGAAACTTCTCAGCGGTTCGTTTCTCGGCGATCGAGCCGATGTCACGTCGGGCCCTGCCCCGTATCGACGATTCCAGAAAGGAGAGCACGATGTTCGTTCGTGTTCAGGACCTGCCAAATTTCCAACGGCAACGGTTGGCTGTACGCCATCCACCGTGGGAAAGACCCGGCAAGTACCGACCCCATCGAAAACGGTAAACGAATGGGGTGGCCGCCGACAGGCGGCCACCCCATTACTAAACTCGTTCCATGATCTGGGATGAGTTTGTCGTCGGAGCAAGAGCTGTGAGCTGGTTGGCGTATCTCGGGACGGCTAGTACCGAAGGGCGACCCCATGTCGCACCGGTCACGCCTGGTTTTACCGAGAACACCATCTGGTTTGCCACCCGGACCGGGAGCCGCAAGTTTCGCAATCTTGTCGAGAACCCTCGGACGTCATTCCACTGGCCGGTCGGCGGCACCGACGGCCCCGGTGAGTTGTTCGCCGAAGGGGACGCCCGCCTGCATACCTCGGAGGCCGATCGACGGCGCCTGTGGACGGAGGCCAATCTTCCCTTCGACCCCGCCAACTTTTTCGGCAGCCCGGAAACACCAGACCTGGCGTTCGGTGAAACAAGGGTCACTTCAGCATCAATCCTCGGTCCAGACTTTCACCGTTCGTTTTACCGACCATGACAGGCGGGATGTCTTCTGACGAGTTCCGTAGATATGGGAAAGAACTCATTGACTGGGTGGCTGACTACTACGAGAAAGTCGAGTCGCTTCCGGTAACCCCCACAGTGCAGCCGGGCGCCATCCGGGCGCTCCTGCCTCCCAACGCTCCCGAAGGTCCGGAACCATTTGCAGAGATCATCGAGGATTTGGACCGCGTGGTGATGCCGGGGATCACGCATTGGCAGTCGCCAAATTGGTTTGCCTATTTTCCCGGCGATTCCTCGTTTCCGGCCATTCTCGGAGAGTTGGTGTCCGCCGGTCTTGCCCAGCAAGGCATGCTGTGGTCGACGAGCCCAGCGACGACCGAGATCGAGTCTCACATGATGGATTGGCTGGTAGATCTTCTCGGGCTTCCCGCCGCGTGGAAGACGACCGGACCAGGGGGCGGCGTCATCCAAATGAGCGCATCCGATTCAACGCACACTGCGCTGGTAGTAGCCCGTCAGCTTGCCCAACAATCCACCTCCCTTGACAACATCGTCGCATACGCATCTTCCCAGGCGCACAGTTCAATCGAAAAGGGGGCTCGGGTTGCCGGGTACCGACACTTTCGAACCATCGGAGTCGACGAAAACTTCGCCATGCGGCCCGAGTTGCTGGTCGAAGCAATAACCTCTGACCGCCAGGCCGGGCTGCTGCCGGCCTTTGTTTGTTCGGCGGTTGGGACCACCGGGACAACTGCCGTCGACCCGGTCCGTGCGGTCGGTGAGATTGCCCGTAGAGAAGGCATGTGGCATCACGTCGACGCGGCCTACGCCGGCTCCGCCATGATCTGCCCGGAATTTCGGATCCATCAGGATGGACTCGAACTGGCCGACTCGTATGTGTTCAATCCGCACAAGTGGATGTTTGTGAACTTTGATGCGTCGGCGTTTTATGTCGCCGATCGGCGACCGCTCATTGAAACACTGAGCATCCTGCCGCCTTACCTGCAAGATGCCGCATCGCAATCGGGAGCGGTGATCGACTATCGCGACTGGCACGTCCCGCTCGGACGACGGTTTCGTGCATTGAAACTCTGGTTCACATTGCGCACATACGGCGCCGAGGGAATCCGGACGAAGATCCGCGAACACGTGACCGCGGCTGGGACTCTGACTGCTCAGCTCGAGGGAGACGCTCGATTCGAGGTGGTAGCCCCCACCCTCTTCGCCCTGGTCAGTTTTCGCCATGTCGATGGTGACCCACCCACTGACCGACTGGCGGCCCGCATCAATGATTCTGGCCGGGCTTACCTCACTGCTTCGAAGCTGCCAGACGGATCTTCGTTCATTCGGGTGTCCATCGGGCAAACCAACACAACACAGCACCACGTCGATGAGCTGTGGACATTGATCGATGAAATGGCAGATCCGGCTATCGGTCCGTTACCGTCGTAACGGACCGATAGCCGGATCCTTCCTGGTAGAACCCGGACCTAACTAGAAGATCCAGACTGCCAAGAACGCCATTGCGATTGCCAGGACGACTACGGCGGCAGTCGCCCACCAGGTCGTCCGCGATTCCATGTATGAACCAAGTTTTGACGACCGGTTGCTGATCCAAGCGAACCAGGTTCCGAAAATCCCGGTTGAAAGGGCCGACAAGCCAAGTCGCCATCCCTCATGCAAGTCTTCCACGACATATTCCGTGCCGAAGAAGTTAACGATCGCATTGGCCGGATGGAAGAACAGGTAGACGGCGAGGGCGCCGATCACGGCTGCGATCGACCCGATGAGCCAGTCCATCCTTTGATATTCCGACTTCGAAGTGACCGATTTCGGCGATCGAACGTCGGGACGGTTCTGAAGCGTGGTCATGTCAGACCTCCCTTGCTCAAGCTTCGTTTCAACAGTACGGGCAGGGCGCTCGTTCGACCAGGGTACGAAGACCAGTCCGGGGATCCGGCCCAAAACACCGCCGGTCGCCTGACAGGAGATTCACAATCCCACTAGGTTCGACTTCGAGGAGGTTGCAATGCGGACCATTTCGATCATGCTGATTACGGGCATGATGGTTCTTGGGTCGACTGCGGGGGCGCTGGCCACCGCCACCGACCCTGGAGGTACCTTCTGGGACGACGACGGAAACACTCACGAAGCCCAGATCGAAGCCATTGCGGCTGCACGGATTACCTTTGGCTGTGACGCCGACCTGTACTGCCCCGGTCAGGCGGTCACCCGTGGCCAGATGGCAGCATTCTTGAAGCGGGCATTTCCTATCTCTAACGCTTCGGTCGACCATTTCGATGACGACGCAGGTTCCACGTTTGAGAACGACATCAACGCCCTGGCGGACGCCGGAATCACCGTTGGATGTGGAGACCGTTCCTACTGCCCGGATCGCCCTGTTACCCGGGGTGAAATGGCCGCCTTCCTTGCACGAGTTCTTGAATTGCCGGGTGGGCCAGAGCGTTTCGTCGACGACAACGAGTCGATTTTCGAGAACGACATCAATGCCATCGCCGCCGCCGGCATCACCCTGGGGTGCAACGCAGAAGGAGACCACTTCTGCCCATTCGCCCCCATCAGACGCGATCAGATGGCCTCGTTTCTCGCCCGAGCCCTGCACCTTTCTCCGTTGCCGGTCGCCCAGCGGCCCAGCTTCACGGTCGCGTTCACTGGCGATATCCTTCTGCATTTGCCCGTCGACTCTGCGGCCGCCAACTATGGCGATAACTCGGGGAAGAAGTATGACTTTGAGCCAATGTTTGCTGCCATCAAGCCGATCATCAGTGCCGCCGACCTGGCGCTGTGTCACCTCGAAGTGCCACTCCACCCCAACTCCATCAACCTCTCCGACTACCCGGCGTTTCAGGGTCCCGCCGAGATCGCCGATGCCATCGTGGCGGCCGGCTACGAAGGGTGCTCTGTCGCTTCCAACCACTCTTACGACAAGGGCGTCACGGGCGTGTTCAACACCCTTGACGTGATGACATCTCGCGGACTCGGCTACGACGGGGTGGCGTACGACTCGGCGGATCGCCTTGCAGCCCAGACATATGACGTAGGCAATGTGACGGTCGCCCACCTGTCATACGCCGAATGGCTCAACGGCCTGAAGGTACCGGCTGACAAACCATGGTTGGTGAACCTTATCGACCCTGCCGTAATCATCGCGGACGCCGAGCGAGCCAAGGCAGAGGGCGCTGACGTCGTCCTCGTAAGCCTGCACTGGGGCACTGAATACCAGGTGGATCCCACCGCCAACCAGACCCGCATCGGCAAGCTCCTGACCAACGCCGACGCCGTCGATCTCGTCGTTGGCCACCACGCCCATGTGGTCCAACCGATTGGCCAATACGGTTCCGAATACGTCGTCTACGGACTCGGAAACTCGCTGTCGAACCAACTGTGGAGCGCCCAAACCACCGACGGGGTTCTCGTAACCGTCGAGATGGCTCTGCGCCAGGGGGATTGGATGCCCCGCAAGGTCACGTTCACACCCACCTGGGTTCAGTCTGGCTCGTACAAGATCCTCCCGGTCGCCGAAACCCTACACGCCGGAGGAATCTCCCCATCGCTGAGGAATCAACTCTTGGGCTCATGGAAACGCACGATGGAACGAATCAACCGTCTCGGCGCCGATGTGTCACCAACCGGGGTTCCATAGCTCTCCAATCAGGGTGTTGACTCAAGCGTTTCACGCGGCAACCGATGTAGACTGCGAATCACAACTGAGATCAAGCTACAACTTGAAGCGCCTGACCCCGTCTAGGGGTGACGAGGAGGAGAATCATCGAAAGCGACCCCGGTCGCGTCGGCGGATGTTTTCCCGGCTGTTCACGGTCGTAACGCTGGTGGACAAAACCCGACGGCAACGCCGGGGACAAATCTCACCGCGACGTGAGGGGACCCAAGTCCCGTTCTTTCGCTTGATCCGCGCCCAAGGAGACTCTGCACATGTGCGGAATAGTTGGTTACGTCGGCTCAAGGCCGGCTCAATCAGTACTGGTAAACGGATTAGCTCGCCTCGAGTATCGAGGGTATGACTCTGCCGGCATCGCCATCATGGCAGATGACGGCATCGGCGTCACCCGAACGGCCGGCCGTATCGCCGATCTTGTATCGGCGATCAAGAGCGAAAAAGGGTCCTACGCGGGTTCGGTCGGAATCGGCCACACCCGGTGGGCTACTCACGGCGCTCCGGTCACGAAGAACGCCCATCCCCATCGCGATTGTTCCTCCAACGTGGCGGTCGTCCACAACGGGATCATCGAGAACTACGTCCAGCTGCGCGACGAGCTGATCGCGCAAGGACACACGTTCACATCCGATACGGACACCGAAGTCCTTGCTCACATGGTCGAACGAATGGGAGATCAACCGCTCGAAATGATTGTTCGCACCATCATGGAGAAGGCCGAAGGTGCCCTGGCAATCGGCGTGGTCAGAGCCTCGGACCCCGAACTGGTGGTTGCCGCCCGCCGCGGTAGCCCGTTGGTCATCGGGCTCGGCGAAGACGAAAACTTCCTGGCATCTGATATCCCGGCGATTCTGGAGCACACCAGACGAATCGCCATCGTCGGCGATGACAACGTCGTCTCCCTCAGACCTTCCGGTATTGCCATTACTGATCTGGCCGGGAATCCGGTCGAACCGATTGTCAGGGATATCGAGTGGGATCTTGAGTCCGCCGAACGAGGCGGATACGACGACTTCATGCTGAAGGAAATCTACGAGCAGCCAAAAGCGCTCAGGGACACACTGGCCGGCCGGATCGATGAGCACCATCGAATCCACCTCCCGGAACTCGATCTGACTCCACGTGAGGCTCGCGCCATCGACAAAGTCTTCGTAGTTGCCTGCGGTACCTCGTACCACGCCGGGTTGATGGCGAAATACGCGATCGAGCGCTGGGCTCGACTCCCGGTCGAGATCGACATCGCTTCCGAATTCCGGTATCGCGATCCGGTCCTCGATGACCGTACGATGGTCATCGGCATGAGCCAATCTGGCGAGACCGCCGACA
>JAENVV010000108.1 GCA_016650365.1 Acidimicrobiia bacterium | reverse complement strand
CTTGACGGTTCATGGGATTGGCAAGATAAGCGACCTGTTCGCAGGACGAGGCCTGACCGATGTAGTCAAAACCGAGGGCGATACCGACGGACTCAACCGGACGATAGAAGCGCTCAAGACGGTTGAGTCAGGAATCATTTTCACGAATCTTGTCGACCTGGACATGGTCTACGGTCACCGGGAGAACCCGGACGGCTACTACAACGGCCTGAAGGTCATCGACAGCTACCTGCCCCAGCTCACGCAGGCCATGAGGCCAGACGACATCCTTGTGATGTCCGCAGACCACGGCAACGACCCGACCGACGGGTCCACCGACCACACCCGCGAATTTGTCCCGCTGCTGGTCGCAGGACTGAATGCCGCCGGTGTGAACCTCGGTGATCGTCAGCAATACTCCGACGTCGCCGCCACCCTCGCCGAATGGCTTGGACTGCCGGCCCCGGCGCTTGGCGAATCGTTCCTGGACGATATCCGATGACTGCCGTCGAGCTCATCGAGAAGAAACGTGATGGCGAGGCCCTGACGGCCAACGAGATTCGCTGGCTCATCGATTCATACACGGTCGGCACCGTGACCGACTATCAGATGGCAGCGATGACGATGGCGGTATTCCTGAACGGACTCAATGCCGAGGAATTGGCGGTCTGGACGGACGCCATGATGCACTCTGGCGATGTCCTCAACTTCGACCAGATCAAGAAGCCGAAGGTCGACAAACATTCAACCGGAGGCGTAGGCGACAAGGTCTCCATCCCGCTCGTACCGATGGTGGCCGCCTGCGGTGTGGCGATCCCGATGATTTCGGGACGGGGCCTCGGTCACACCGGCGGCACGCTCGACAAATTGGAGTCGATCCCGGGATTCACGGCCAGCCTGGATCGGGAACGGTTCACGTCAATTCTTGAACAGCACGGACTCGTGATGGCGGGCCAATCTGAATCGCTCGTCCCGGCGGATCGGAAACTCTACGCGTTACGAGACGCCACTGGCACGGTTCCCTCGATCCCACTCATTTCGTCGTCAATCATGTCCAAGAAACTGGCTGAAGATCTCGATGGACTGGTCCTCGACGTCAAAGTCGGGAGCGGAGCGTTCATGAAGGACGAAGCCTCGGCTCGGACGCTCGCCAAAACGATGGTCGGAATCGGATCAGCGCACGGAACCACCACCGTGGCCTATCTCACGAGGATGGACGAACCGCTCGGACACGAGGTGGGAAACGCTTCCGAGATCATCGAATCGATTGCGGTCTTGCGTGGCGATGGGCCGGAAGATCTCACGGAAGTCACCATGGTCCTTGCAGCAGAAATGCTCATGTTGGGCGGCATCGAAGACTCCGCGGATGCGGCCAACCGTCGACTGGAGCAGGTCATCGCATCTGGAGAAGCCCTGGAACTTTTCGGCGAGGTGATCGAAGCACAGGGTGGCAATCGCCACGTCATAGACGACCAGTCTCTCCTCCCGAAGGCCAGCCACCGGTTTGAGGTCAAAGCCCCCATTTCGGGTTTTGTGAGGGCAGTTGACGCGCTGGCCATCGGCCGGGCAGCGATGAGCCTTGGCGCAGGCCGGGAGACGAAAGAAGATTCCATAGATCCGGGAGTAGGCATCACGCTGAACGCCAAAACCGGGGATTCAGTCGAACAGGGCGCTCCTCTGGCGACGCTGGCTTTCAATGATCACGACCGCGCTGAAGCTGCGCTCCCCTTCCTTCGAGAAGCGTGGGAGATCGGTGAAGCGCCAACTCGCCAGGAGATAATAATCGATCGGATCGACGGGTAACTCCCATTCGGCCGGGCATCGATCAGCCGTCGCGGCCCGAGAAACGACCGTTCCAGAATCGCCGTAATGGACCTACCCAGGATTCCACAACGGTGTGAACAGCCGTTAACATCATCATCAGTACACGTTTACAAGGAGCTCGTATGAAGATCGCAGTTTGCGTCAAGCAGATCCCCGACCCGGCCTCCCCGTATCAATTGGACCCGACCACCTACAACCTGGTGCGACCGACCGAACAGGTCCTCGACGACACCGACCGGTACGGCGTAGAGGTTGGGCTCCAAATCGCGGGCGAAACAGAAGGTACGGTCACGCTCGTATCGATGAGCCCGTCGGGAAACCTCAACGGCATCCGCCAAGCCCTGGCCATGGGAGCCGACGGTGCGATCCTCATCGACGATGAGACACTCAAGGGCTCCGACTCACTGACCACTGCCAAGATTCTGGCCGCGGCCATGGCACCGGAGTCCTTCGACATCGTCATTGCCGGGACGGAGTCAACCGACGGTTACTCGGGCGTCGTGCCCCAGCAAATTGCCGAACTTCTTGGTGTCCCAGCTCTCACGTATGCAAAGAAGATCGATGTGGAAGGCTCGACGGTCCGGATCAACCGTCAAACGGCGACCGGATACGACACGATTGAAGCCCCGACTCCGGTCCTGGTTTCCGTAACGGCGGGCGTCGTCGAACCGCGCTACCCGACCTTCAAAGGAATCATGGACGCCAAGAAGAAGCCGGTCGAGACCAAGACCGCCGCCGACCTCGGCATCACGGTGACTGTCAACCAGCGAATCGCTCTCGTGGTACCTGCACCATCCCGTTCGGGCGGCCAGGTCGTGATCGATGAAGGTACCGGTCACGAGAAGATCATTGCGATGCTCGAACAAGCGAAGGTGATTTAGTCATGGCCTGGATTTTCATCGAAGAAGTGTCCGGCGCCCCGGCCGTGGTCGGGCTCGAGATTCTGTCCAAAACGCGAACGGAGGGGGCGACCACCGTTCTCTATTTCGGGAAGGGTTCCGATGCCGCATTCGCCACCCTTGGCGAATTTGGAGCAACCGATGTCTTTCATCTTGTCCCGTCCGAGGGGTCGACCGGGACTGCGGCTGCGGCCGTCGCCATCGCAGACCTCGTCGGCCAGCACAATCCCGATGCGATTCTGTTCGGCCAGACGTATACAGATCGAGATGTGGCCGGCCGACTATCAACCCGTCTTGATCGGACAATGATCTCGAACGGCATTGATGTGTCGCTCGATGGATCGGTCGGAGTAACGACCGAGATCTTCGGCGGTAGCCAACTCGTGACCACGATGTTCGAAGGTCCCGGTCCACACCTGGTGCTCATCCGGCCGAAGTCATTCCCGGCCGAATCAGCGGGCGGAGGAGCTCCAACCGTGACCGCCGTACCACTGCCCGACGCCGGGCATGCGGGTTCTGCCCGCGTTACCGGATCATTTGTCGAAAAGACCGAAGGACCCAAGCTCGAGGAGGCGGCAGTCATCGTGGCAGGCGGTCGCGGGCTGGGAAGTGTCGAGGGCTTTGAGCTGGTCGAGAGACTGGCTGCCCCACTAAAGGCCGCCACCGGAGCCACCAGAGCCATTGTGGATGCCGGCTGGGTGCCCTATTCCAAGCAGGTTGGACAGACCGGTAAGACCGTCAAACCTGATGTGTACATCGCCTGCGGCCTGTCGGGCGCCATGCAACATCTCGTCGGCATGAAGGACTCGAAGATGATTATCGCCATCAACAAGGACGAGGAAGCTCCCATCTTTGCCGTGGCGGATCTGGGAATCGTCGGCGACGTCCACCAGGTGCTCCCAAAACTGATCGAGGCTTTGGAAAACCGCTAAACGAGAAGGCAGTGACGAATATGAAAGCGGCGGGCTGTGGGGCCCGCCGTTTTCATATGATCGGACAATCAGGTGGCGGTCATGCACCGGACTCAGGGTTCAACGTGAATCCATACGGCAACAACTCGGCGTTGGAATGCGAACGACTCTCGCCAGTGGCAGTCGTCACAATGATTCGAGTGATTCCAAACTCGTTGATGAGCTGACGGCAGTTTCCGCACGGATAGGCACCGTCGAGAGAATCGGAATCAAGACACGCGACCGCAATCGTGCTCATCGAGCGCGCCCCCTGCGAGACCGCCGTAACGATTGCGGTTGCCTCGGCACAGATAGAGCTTCCGTAGGCGGCGTTCTCGACATTACAGCCGGTGACAATCTCCCCGGCTGCGGTGAGGAGAGCTGCCCCAACCCGGAACTTCGAATACGGCACATAGGCGTTCTCTGCTGCTCTCCGGGCTGCTGCAACAAGAACGGCCTCGTTTTCGACGTGCATCAGGCGTCAGCCAACAGGGCATCCACAAACGCCTCAGGGTCGAACCGGACCAGATCGGCAACACCCTCACCGACTCCGATGAATTTCACAGGGATCCCCAATTCTTTCTCGACGGCGATGGCGATGCCACCCTTGGCTGTGCCATCCATCTTGGTAAGAACGATACCCGTGACCCCGACAGCATCGGTGAACTGCTTGGTTTGAGCCAGGCCGTTTTGACCGGTGGTGGCGTCAAGGACGAGAAGGACCTCATCGATCGTCCCCGACTCTTTTTCGAGGACACGAACGATCTTGGTCAGTTCAGCCATGAGGTTGGTCTTCGAGTGAAGTCGTCCAGCGGTATCCACAATCACAGCCCCCTTACCGCGGGTCTTGGCCGCCTGATAGGCATCATGGGCGACCGATGCGGGATCGGATCCGGAGGCAGCCGTAATGATCTCAACGCCGACCCTGTTGGCCCACGTACGAAGCTGCGTGTCAGCAGCCGCTCTGAACGTGTCGGCCGCCCCGAGGATCGCTTCAGTGCCTTCTTCGCGGAGTCGGGCAGCCAATTTGGCGATGGTCGTCGTCTTGCCAACGCCATTCACTCCAACCACCACGATCACCGATGGCTTGTTGACTTGTCTAATCGAACGGTCTTGACCTTGCAAGGTTGCCAGCAACTCGGCCCGGAGCACGGCCCGGACGTCGTCAGGGGTGTCAGGTTTCCTTCGCCTGACCTTGTCAACGATGCTCGTCGCCGTGGCGACCCCGAGATCCGCGGCGATCAGCGCCTCTTCAAGCCCTTCATACATGTCTCCGGTCGTGGATCCAAGTGCTTCACGCAGCTTGCCACCAAGGGTCGTACGGGTCCTGGCGAGTCGATCGGCCAAGGAGGCAGGGGCGGCCGCTTTCTGCGTCGGCGCCTTCTCGTCAATCGATCCGATGTGGGTGCGGCGTCGTCGCAACGTGTAGAAAAGTCCACCGCCGATGACAAGAACGGCCGCAACCACCAGAATGATGATCAGGGTTGTGTCCACAACCATACGTTAGGCGTCTTCAAAGGCCAGTTGACCGCTCATCTTCTTGGCGATGACCTTTGAGGATCCGCCCGGTTCCATGGTGACCCCATACAGGACGTCGGCACACTCCATCGTCTGTTGCTGATGGGTGACGATCATGAGCTGGGCAGACGCACGGAAGTTCTCAACCAGGTCGAGAAACCGGTGAAGATTGGCATCGTCGAGGGCAGCTTCGACCTCGTCCATGATGTAGAACGGACTGGGCCGGGCTTTGAACACTGCAAACAGAAAAGCCAGAGCGGCCAACGACCGCTCGCCGCCAGACAGCAACTGAAGACGACTGACCTTTTTGCCGAGAGGTTGAGCCTTGATATCGACGCCGGTCAGAAGCGGGTTTTCGGGATCGGTCAGGATCAATTGGCCCCGACCGCCAGGGAACAGAATTGAGAAGTGCTCTTCGTAAAACCGGGCGACCTGATGGAACGCCTCGGTAAAGAGCTCCACGATTTGCTCATCAACCGCCCGAATGACCGTTCTCAGCTCATTCCGGGCGTGCTCAAGGTCGTCGAGTTGGACTTGCATGAACTCGTACCGCTCATTCAGTTCTCGATATTCGGCAGCCGCAAGTGGATTGATTGGACCCATCCGACGCAGCTCATTCTCAAGCTCGTTGAGTCGTTCACGCATGTCGACATGTTCTGCCAGCTCTGGGCGAGGGGCGGCGAGAGCTTGCTCCTCGTTGGCATCGGCGTCCCTGCGCAGGCCTTCGGCAGTCGCTTCCAAACGGACGCGCAATTCAGCGAGCTCAATCCCCAGCTTCGAGAGACGCTCCTTGTTCGTACCGATCGTCCGCTGAAGTTCGTCACGGCGGTTACGTGTGTCACTCAGCTTGCGGCCCGCTTCACCAGCTTCTTCTCGTAACTTCACCTGCCGGACCCGCAGCGTGGCAATGTGCTGACGAACGATGTCAAGAGCCTGGCGGGCCTGGGCGTCAATCTGCTCCAAATGTTTGATCTCTGTCGGGTCAACCGGGTTGGCTTCCAACTCGGTTGACTCGTTTGAGACCTCATCGAGCCGACGCTGCAACATGGCTCGCCGCTCAATGATGGCGCCATGGGTGGAAGCCGATTCTTGGGCGGCGATCTTCGCCTCATCTCGCCGGTGGGCCACCTCCCGGCGACGCTCCGCCAGTGCCTCCCACGCTTTTTGACGTTCCGCCTCCTCGCCCTCCAGGGCGGCCAGGCGCTGCTCCAACCTGGCGATCTGCTCTTCACGCTCGGAAGCCGACTCGGCAATGGCCGTGCGGCGGCCCTCAAGACGAGCAATCTCCTCGACGAGACCAACCCGCGACCTCGTCAACCGGCCGAGCGCTTCGGTCGTACCCGACAGGCGGGCCTCGATGCGTTCAAGGCCGGACCGGGTTTGCACCTCGTTGGCTTTGGTTTGTTCGTATTCCCGCGTGGCCGTTAGGTACCTGCTCCTGGCTCTGGCAGCCTCCTGCTCGGCCCGTTCGAGCCCCACCAGGGCAACCTCCAACATCGCCGGCGTCGCCCCATCGGGATTGGCGATGCGGATCCCGTAGGACGTGATGAGATCACCTTCCGGGGTCACCACCCGAACCAGTGGGTGGCGTTGAACGATCTCCCAGCCCGAAGACCATCCCTCCGCCAGGACCACATCACCGAGCAGAGTACCGGCGAGGTCCCGGTCGGCATTCGGACCGAGGGCATCGATCAACGTCTGCAATCCCCAGGTCTCGGCGACTTCGCCGGCGATCGACAGTCCGCCCTGGGCATGGGTAACCATCGGTACCCCGCCAAAACCCTCAGATTTCAAATCTCCAACGATCGCGCCGAGGTCCAACGGAGAGGTCACGGTCAACGCGTCTGCCCACAGCCCGAGGGCGGCATCTACCGCAGCCGCCAAGTCGGCGGGGATGTCGAGCGCCTGAGCGATCGGACCCGTCACCTGTTCAGCGGTTTCGGCCCGCTGTCTGGCAGCGGGGTCGGCCAGACCGGCGACCGCTCCTTCAAGGGCATCGACGCGGGCGGCGGCGGACGCCAACGTGAGTTCGGCAGTCTTGACATCAGCCTCGGTGGCCGCAAAACGGTCGGCCTCTCCCGTAAGAGCCCGGCGAGCCACCTCATGTTCTGCTTGGGCCAGGCCCTGCTCAACGTCCAGTGCGAGTATGTCTTCGTTGGCCCGGTCAATCTCGGCCGTTTCCCGGTCGACCTGGGCCACAAGTCCATCGAGTCGTTTGGTTATCTGGTCGCGTTCGCGTCGGTCGCGGTCGTTGGCAGCTTGCCCTGACCGCAGATCCCCGCGCACAATGGCGATGGCACCCTCAGCCGGCATGGCTTCCTGTTCAGCCAGGGAACGCTCTTCGTCCTCAAAAGCGGCCAGAATCCGCGCCGAGCGTTCCGCGGCCTCGGCTGCCGTGGCCTGATCCTCAATCGATAGGGCGAGGTTGATCTTCAACTCCTCGGCTTCGGCTTGAAGGTCGCCTCGTCGCTCACCGGCTCCCTCAAGCCGTGCTGACAAGCTGCGACCGCGCTCGGCGGCGAGAGTCGATGTCGAACGTAGGCGCTCCGCCGTGGTCTCCAACCGAGCGGCAGCAGCCGTATCCCGGTCCAGGGCTCGGCCGGCTTGTCCGGCCGCATCCGCCAGGGGCTCGAGCGAACTTTCGATCTGGTCGAGCTCTCTCTGGGTCAACGCCAGCGAGTTGGTCCTGGTCGACTCTTCTGCTTCGGCCTCGGCGACGCGGTGACTGATCTTGCGCAGGGTTTCGCCACCGAGGAAGAGGCGGAGGCCCTGGATTTCAGATCGAACACCGTCAAATCGATCGGCGTCCTCCGCCTGTCGCTTCAACGGTCGAATCTGGCGCTTGAGTTCCTTGAGGATGTCATTGAGCCGAAAGACGTCTGCGTCGGTCCGTTCCAGGCGTCGAATCGAACGATCCTTGCGCTGCCGGTGTTTGAGAATGCCGGCGGCTTCCTCGATGATCGCCCGGTGATCGTCAGCCTTGGCATTGAGGACTGCGTCAAGTTGCCCCTGTCCGACAATCACGTGCTGATGCCGGCCAACACCAGAATCCGCCAACATTTCCTGGACGTCGAGGAGTCGACAAGTAACCCCGTTGATCTCGTAATCGGACGAGCCGTCGCGATACAACCGCCGGGTCACGGTTACTTCAGCCAGATCCAACGGGAGCTGACGGGATTCGTTATCGAAGGTGAGAGATACTTCGGCCCTGCCAAGTGACGGTCGCATTGCCGTACCGGCAAAGATGACGTCCTCCATCTTTTCGGTTCGCAGGTTTTTGGTCGACTGCGTACCCATGACCCAGGCAACGGCGTCGACCACGTTCGACTTTCCAGAGCCGTTCGGTCCGACAATCACCGTCACACCGGGCTCGAATTCAATGCGCGTTCGATCGGCGAACGACTTGAACCCCGTTATTTTCAGAGACTTGAGGTACACGTAATTACATCCCTGTGATTAGTCGCAATGAGGATATCACGCGCGTTACGGTCTTCGCTCCGTAGTCAGGTTTGGCAGGCAGGGCACCAGAAACTCGACCGGCCGCCAAGTACGGTGCGGCTGATTGGCGTTCCGCATATGCGGCAGTCGTCCCCTTCCCTGCCATACACCTGCAGGCGCCTCGTGTATTCGCCGGCGCGACCATCCGGAAGCAAATAGGCGAGATCATCAAGGCTGGTTCCTCCGTACTTGAGTCCGGCTTTGAGTACCGGTCCGATCGAGGATCGGATCGCCTTCACTTCGTCAAATGTCAGGCCGCCGGCCAACCGGTCGCCTCTGACCTTGGCTCTTGCCAGCACCTCGTCAGCGTAAATATTCCCAAGACCGGCCAGGAAGCGCTGATCGAGAAGCAGCGTTTTGACAGCTATCTTGCGGCCCGCCATCCGATCGAACAGGACGGGTGCACCAGGTAGAGCATCGAGGGCATCGGGACCGAGGTCACCAATCGAGGAGTGATCCAGTTCATCCGGGGTGTGGGCGGCGACAAACCCAAACGTGCGAGGGTCGACCAGGCGAATTTCCTCGTTGCGGTCGGTGGAGAACACGACGTTGGTGTGTTTGTCCTCAGGGTCGCCGACCGCCTTGATCTGGAATTTGCCCGACATTCCCAAGTGCATTATGAGTGTGATGTCTCCCTCGACCTCACCGACCATGAACTTGCCGATTCTCCCCAGGTGATTGAGCCGTCTTCCGACCAATCGATCGACGACGTCTTCTGGCCGCTCGTTTCGCCGCGTCATGCGCGGGCGTCGAATGTCAACCTTGACGAATTGGCGACCCTCCATGAGGGGCGCCAACGTTCGTCTGGTGGTTTCGACTTCAGGTAACTCCGGCATGGACAGTCGGCTACAACGTGTCGAGGGCTTCGGCGGCGGCCGCTTGCTCGGCTTCTTTCTTCGATTTGCCTTCGCCCGACCCGGCCGGCTTGCCGTCCACCTCAAGTTGCGCCTCAAACGTCTTGGCGTGATCAGGTCCCGACTCGGTGACCCGGTATCGAGGCCGCAGGCCCCGGGAGGCCAGTTCTTCTTGGAGACGAGTCTTGTAATCGCGCTTGCCGGGCTCGACAGCCCTGGCAGCCACCAGCGGGGTCCAGAGCCTCAGGACCACGTGCCGGGCCATGTCAATGCCGCCATCGATGTAGACCGCTGCAATGACCGCCTCCATCGCATCGGCGAGGATGGACGCCTTCTTTCGTCCGCCCGAGGCTTCTTCCCCGCGCCCCAAGGCCAGGTTCTCTCCGATATGCAACGAGCGAGCCAGATTCGCCAGTTCATCGCGGTTGACGCAGGCCGCCCGCACTTTGGCCATCGTCCCCTCGCGGAGTTGGGGATAGTTGGTGTACAGGTGATCGGTTACCACCAACTGAAGGACGGCATCGCCAAGGAACTCAAGTCGTTCGTTGTCGTCCCCGACCGGACCCTCAGCCGCGAATGAACGATGAAGCAAGGCGTGTTCGAGCAATGACACATTGGTGAAGGTATAAGAGAGTTCCTCTTGAAGTTCCGTCAGCATCAGGATTCGGAGCCAAGCTGATTGGCGATCTCGCTGACCAGACCGCGACGGGCCCCATCGGCTGCCATCACCAGAGCGTTGGCGATACCCATCGCCGTCGCTGATCCGTGCCCGATAACGACAACGCCTTTCGACCCGACCAGATGAGCGCCATGGTCTGCGGACATCGCTTCGGCGAGACGTTTCAGGTGTGGAAGCAGCTCAGACCTTGCTGCCTCGGATAAAGAGTTTGCAATGTCAGAAAACATGCCGAGCGTTATTCGCATCATTCCTTCGGCGGTCTTCAGGGTCACATTGCCCGTGAAGCCATCCGTTACAAAAACGTCGGCAATGTCATTCGCGAGATCTCGTCCTTCGACATTGCCGACGAAGTTGACCGCCGGATCCCATTCCAGAAGGTCGTAGGCAGCCCGCTCGAGGTCGCGCCCTTTGCCCCGCTCCTCACCGATGGTCAGCAATCCAACTCGCGGGTTCTCGCAGCCGAGGTACACCCTGGCCACCTGACTTCCCATGACGGCGAACTGGTTGAGATGCTCCGGCTTGCAGTCCGGGTTGGCCCCACTGTCGAGAACCACGGTCGGCTTGTACGGGGTTGGAAAAATAGTAGCGATGGCCGGACGAAGCACCCCTGGCAACCGACCAATGATGATCGCTGCTGCCGCCAGCGAAGCTCCCGTTGATCCGGCCGATACCAATGCGTCGGCCTCCCCGTCACGGACGAGTTGAGCAGCACGGACGATCGACGAGCCAGGACGCTCGCGGATGGCCCGCACCGGATTATCGGCCATCCCGATCTTCTGGCTGGCATGGACGATGGGAAGATCGGCACCGAACACTTCCAACTGTGCATGAAGCTGCGACTCGTCACCGACCAGGACCACGTCGACACCCCGCTCGGCTGCCAGGACAGCGCCAGCGACCGTCTCGACGGGCGCATGGTCGCCGCCCATCGCATCAAGCGCTACACGGGCCAGGGCGCTCTCCTAATTGTCGGCGGGGACTGTGACCTCGCGGCCACGATAGGTACCGCACGCCGCGCATGCTCGATGCGGACGCTTGGGTTCGTGGCACTGAGGGCACTTCGAAGGAGTCGGATGCTCCATCTTCCACTGCGACTTGCGTCGGCGAGTGCGCGAACGCGACATTTTTTTCTTGGGGACCGCCACGGCGAACTCCTTACAGGTCTTCGGGGTCTAAAAGCTGAGCCAATATAGCGAAAGGCGACGAACTGACGTCATCGTGACCTTCGCACGGTTCCCTATTCAAGTCGGTTCCGCACGTAGAACAAAGTCCGGCGCAGTCCGGTCGGCATACCGGCGACAGTGGCAGGCTCAAAACGACCTCGTCGCGGATGGGCGGTTCGATGTCGATTACGCCGTGTTCATGGACTTGCATGACATCTTCGGATTGGGGATCTTCGGCATAAAGCTGGCTGAATGTCGCCTTGCCGGGATAGTCGAATTCGATCAGACACCGAATGCAGGTTGCCCTTGCCACGTACTCCATGCGCCCTGATGCCATGATGTCGCGAACTCCGGCGTCATAGCGAACCGAACCGGTGACGGGCGCCTCGAGTTTGGCTGCGTCCATGACAGCCGTGACCTCCAGAGAGATCTGATCCTCGCGATGCGCACCTGGTGTGCCAATAAGATCGGAAACAAGCACCTTCATGATGCGGGCCAGACTACTCCTGTGAGGGTCAATCCAGAATCGGGACCTCACCGGCCGGCGGGCGTGCCTGGTGGAATTCGGCGCGTGTGTCGCGGACCTGGCGCATCAGATTCCCGAACAGATGTTCAAGCTGGACGAGTCGGTCTTCGCCATAGTCCTCGGCCTGGAGTCGAATCCGTCGGCCTTCGCCTTCGGCATTGCGCACCAGGATGTTGGCTTCCTCGACTGCCTCGGCCACTATGTTCGACTGGGACACCATGAGATCGGCCTGGTGACGGGCGTTTTCCATGATGGCATGGGCCTTGTGATTGGTCTGAGCCAGGATGTCATTCGACTTCTCAGTCGTGCGCGCCACAAAGGCGGCTTGTTCCCTGATCATCCATCGAGCGGCCCGCAACTCATCGGGTAGCAGCGACAAGATACGTTGGAGATTGGTAATGAAGGCTGCCTTGTTCACCAGCACATTCTGCGAAAGAGGCATCGTCTTGGCCTCAAGCAATTGTGCGACGAGTTCTTCAAGCATCGACTCGACGGCGCCGACCTCGGAGCTGTCGAGTGGGTCGGTCAGGTCGATGCCAATGCCTGGCATCGGTATGACCTTCGAAAACACGTCCTCGGGGTCGGCGGCGAGAACGTCCTCGAAACTTCCGACCGTCTCATCGCCGATGATGTCGACGAAATCGGCCAAGGGGTCGTCGGGCGTCCGCGTTGCCGATCCTCCCCGTTCGTTGGAATCTCCATAACGATTGTCAGACATAATGATCTACTCCTCTAAAGCGACGGCTACCGACGGAGGCACCAGGCCTTCGATCGAGCCTCCAAGTGCGAATATTTCTTTGACCAATGATGATGAAATATGAGCTACTTCCGGGCTGGCCGGAAGGAATACGGTGTTGATGCCTGACAGATGGCGGTTCATGTGCGCCATCTGGATTTCCGCCTCGAAGTCGGCCACTCCTCGAACGCCCTTGACGATGACCTGCGCCTCGACAGAGGCAGCCAACTCGACAACCAGGCCCGAGAACGTCTCCACCCGGACATTGGTCCGATCCGCCAGAAGGTCGTTCAAAAGGCCCATCCGCCGATCGGCCGCCAGGCGGGTCGTCTTTGCCGGGTTGACAACTATCCCGACCACTACCTCGTCGAACATCGACGCCGCCCGTCGGATCAGGTCGAGATGGCCGTTGGTTGGCGGGTCAAAACTCCCCGCACACAATGCCACCGTCATGTCGACTCCTTCTGGAAACGCCAAAGTTGTGCACTACCGTATCGCCGCTCGTCGACCAACACGAGGCTTTCCGTTTCAGGAAGCGCAGATCCGACCTTCCGATGGAGAACTGCCAACCCCCCTGGCCGCAACCGACCGGCCACCGCAGCCATGGTCCGGCCCACTTCTGCATCGCTGTCAGCGTACGGTGGGTCAACAAAAACGAGATCAAATAAGTCGGAACGTTGCGCGAAGAATCGGGCGACGTCGACCGGGACCACTTCGCCACCGAGACCGACCGCCTCACAGTTCTTGCGCAAGAACGTAACCGCCGTCCGATTCCGCTCGACAAACACCGCCCGTCTGGCGCCCCGGCTGAGAGCCTCAAGACCCATTGACCCGGTTCCGGCGTACAAATCAAGCACTTCGGCACCGACGACCACCGACCCGAGCGAAGAGAAGAGCGCTTCTTTGACCCGGTCTTGCATCGGTCGGGTCGAGTCCCCTGGCGGGGCGTTGAGGCGCCGACCCTTGGACCGTCCAGCGATGACTCTCATGAGACGAACAACCATTCTTTGCGGTCGCCGAGAAGGGCTTCGACTTCCTCGCCAATTTCATCCGTGAGGACTAGCTGATCGGCCACCATCGCAAAGGCTTCCCGCCTGGCAGCCACGAGAATATCGAGGTCCCTCAGAAGGTCGGCAATTCTCAGATCGCCTGAACCCGCCTGGCGGGCCTCGAACACGGTCCCCTGACCACGAATCCGGAGATCCTCCTCGGCGAGACGAAACCCGTCTGTTGTCTCGATCATGGCGGCGATTCTGGCGATCCCTTCGTCGGTCGTGGGATCAGCGAGCAATATGCAGCGCGAGACGTGTTCTCCCCGGCCGACCCGTCCCCGGAGTTGGTGGAGCTGACTCAGCCCAAACCGCTCGGCGTCCTCGATCACCATCAGTGTGGCATTCGGAATATCGATGCCCACCTCGATGACCGTAGTCGCCACCAGAACGTCGATGTCCCCCGCCCTCATCGAGTCCATGACGGCTTCCTTCTCACGCGGTTTCATTTGACCATGAAGCAGCGCAACGTTGAGATCGTCGAATACGCCGGCGAGTCGGGCGTGTTCAACGGTTGCCGAGGACGCTTCGATCTTGTCCGAGTCTTCGACAAGTGGGCAGACCACAAACACCTGGCGACCGGCGACGACCTCAGCGCGGATCAACGCATAGACCTCCTCCATCGACTCCTTGGAGAGCTCCGTCGTAATCACCGGGGTTCTCCCCGGTGGCATTTCGTCAAGCAATGAAACATCGAGGTCCCCGTACAGGGTCATCGACAGGGTTCGCGGGATCGGAGTTGCCGTCATGATGAGCAGATCAGGGTCCTGGTTGTTGGCTTTGTCCTTCAAGCTAACCCGCTGGTGGACGCCGAACCGGTGCTGTTCGTCTATCACTGCTGCCCCGAGGTGGCCGAAATCGACGCCTTCCTGGATGAGAGCGTGAGTACCGATCACAATATCTGCTTCGCCCGTGGCGACCGCTTCCAAAACATCGGCGCGGGTGGCATCGACTCGATTTGACAACTCGGCCGTCGATCCGGTGAGCAAGGCAACCACGATGGGTCGTTCCGGCTGTGGCGACCCGGTTGGCGAATCTGGTTGATCGAACAAACTCACCTGGTCCACAAATGGGACCGACGCCATCCCGGCTCCTTCAAGCAGGTCCGACACGCCAAGATAATGCTGGGCGGCCAACACCTCGGTCGGAGCCATGATGGCGCCCTGGTACCCGCCCTCCACCGCCAGGAGCAGCGTCGCCACAGCCACCACGGTTTTTCCGGAGCCGACCTCGCCCTGAAGAAGGCGGTGCATGGGATGTTCCGAAACCATGTCATCGATAATCTCCGCCAGAACCCGATCCTGGGCCCCGGTCGGGGAAAATGGCAGCCCAGTCAAAAACCGATCGACGAGATCACGGCTCGGCACATGCGAGATGCCGACGGCCGTATGGGCCCGCTGATTCTTCGTGAGAGCCAACGCGACTTCAAGCCTGAAGAACTCGTCGAAAACCAACCGCTTCCGAGCAGCCGGAACCTCACCCAACGTGTCAGGAAAGTGGATCGATCCGAGTGCCGATTGGCGGTCCATGAGATCGAGACGATCCAGCAAGGACTCGGGCAGAGGATCTGACAGCGGCATCGACCTCTGTAGGGCGTTGTGCATCGCCCGACGCATGTACCCCGGCCCCACCTCACCGACCGATGGATGAATCGGAACCACCCGGCCAGTCGTCAGCGACTCGCTAGCCGTCCCGAGAACATCGACGGCTGGAGCCTTCATCTGGAGGCGCCCCCGGTATCGCTCGATCTTGCCTGACAACGCAATCTCGGCCCCCTCGGTCAACTGCTTGGCCCGGAACGCCTGATTGAACCATGTCACATTGAGGATGCCCTCGCCATCGGTGCATATCGCATCGATGATCGTCAGGTTTTTCCGAACCCTTCGGACGGACACCTTTTGCACCGTCACGATCACGGTGACCTCTTCGCCAGAGGCGACGCCGAGAAGATCCACCTGGGTCGAGCGATCCACGTACCGCCGGGGCACGTGAAGAAGCAGGTCGCCAACCGATCGAATCCCGGCCTTGGCAAGGGCCGCGCCACGCTTGCCAGACAGGCCCGAAACTTTCGTTACGGGTACCGTGCAAAGATAGGCAAGGCTACGTTCGGTCATCAGCGCATTGTGCCAGTTGAGTGGGACAACCTTGGTAATCCTCGACCTATCTCGCATTTTTCTCGCACGAGCGCCGCTGCTACGATTCCCCGCCGATTGAGGAGATCCCAAAAATGGCAAATCGTTGCGAAATCTGCAGCAAAGAGCCCACGTTCGGCAAGAAAGTGACTTTCTCACACAAGCGCTCCAGCCGAACCTGGACACCAAACATCCAAAAAGTGCGCGTCAAGCACGGGTCGAATACCCGTCAGGCCCGCGTCTGCACCTCGTGCCTCAAGGCCGGGAAGGTCGAGAAGGCCTAGATGCAAGGAATCGTCAAGCTGTATGACCCGATTACGGGAGCTGGCATTGTCGTCAGTGACAGCGATCGACGAGAAGTCTTGCTCCGAGCAGGCACCCTCGGCGGGTCGGTTTTCCGCTCACTTCGTCAGGGTCAGCGAATCGTTTTTGACGTCATCGACGATGGCGGCCAATCGTTCGCGTCCAACATCCGGCTCGGGGTAGACGGATCATAGATCCACACGATTCATAGATCCGCACGATGCGCGTAGACTGCGCACTCGGAAGGAGAACACCATGGTTGAGGCGTACCTGTTAGTTCAAAGCGAAGTCGGCCAGGCTGCTCATGTGGCGACCGAAGTCCGCAAGATCCCCGGCGTCCAGGCTGCTGACGATGTGACCGGACCATACGACGTAATCATCAAGGTCAGCGCCGACGACGTCGACCAACTCGGCAAACTGGTTGTTGCCCGGGTTCAGGCGGTCGAAGGCATCACCCGCACGCTCACTTGCGCCGTCGTCAACCTGTAAGCGGTTGCTAACCGAGTTTGGAAGCGATCGACCCGGCACTTCGTAACGCCGTCCCGTCAGCACCCGCGGTGGTGTACCTCGTCGGCGGGAGCTTTGTCACTTCATCAAGCATGTCCCCGAGTAGCTGGGCACGCCCGATCGGTGGATCAATCCAGAGATAACCCGCCAGACTTCCCGGGATCGTATTCACCTCATTCACATAGATGACACCGTCGTGGGCAAGGAAATCGATCCTGGCCACCGAGCGCAGCCTTGCAAGGTCAACGATTTGTTTGGCCATCTGCCGGATGCGGGCCGCGTCTTCTTCGGGAAGGTTGGCTGGAAGCTCACGTTTGGCAGCATCCATGCCACCATCGCCTTCCAGATATTTTTGGGCATAGTCATAGATCTGATCGGAATCGCGTAGCGGAGCTTCGATGGCCGATGTCTCCACCTGAGGATACGTTCGAACGGCGACATTGAGATCCTGTGACCCGGAAAGAAACGGTTCCAGCACTGCGCCCTTGACCATGTGCGGGGAGGTCTTGAGGAGCGCCAAAGCGGTGTCGTAGTCCTCAACAACGCTGATACCGATCGAGGAGCCTCCATAGCGAGGTTTGACGATATAGGGCCCCTCGAAGTCAGGGGCTCGACCGCCGACGAGCAGGCGCGGCAGGCTGGGAAGGCCGGCGGCGACCACCAATCCGCCAAAGGCAAGCTTGTCCATTCCGAGCGCCGAGGCAGCCGAATCAGGACCGGTGTACCTGAGGCCGGCAAGGTCAAACAACCCCTGCAGCGTACCGTCCTCCCCCGGACCACCGTGACAAGCGTTCAGGACCACCGACACGTCAAGTTGTTTCTTCTTGTTGAAGAAACCGCCACCCGGTTCTGGCTCGAAGCGGAGCGGTTTGGCCTTGGCCGGAACCCCTTGTGAGAAATGCGCCGCCTCGGAAGCCGCATCGACCGAAAACCATTGGCCGGTCTTTGTCCAGTAAATGACATCGACGTCGCGCCCGGATGTGGCTAGAACCCGGGCCGCCTGAAGTCCGGTAAGGATGGAGATGTCATGCTCGGGCGAGGGCCCTCCAAAGACGACTGCAGGTCGCGGACTCATTGGATGCTCCTAAGGGTGATGATCAGGCAGGTCGTTTTCATACAGAACGGCGTCTCCCGGTCCAAGGTTCTGACGAACCCAGGCCACTGCCGCCTCTCGTGATGGAACAACGATAACCGGAAGCGAAACGTTCGCGGCTCCATCGAGCAACGCCCGGCGGTTGGTCCTGGCCACGACAAGGAGCTGGTCAGCCACGGACCCCGCCTTCTCGGCAAAGTGGCGGTTCTCGATGGCCTGTTGATCCCCCAATTCGACCATGCCAGGTGTCACGACCACCCGGCGG
>JAENVV010000107.1 GCA_016650365.1 Acidimicrobiia bacterium | reverse complement strand
GGTGGCAACGGTCAAGATCCCACCTTCTACGCAGAAAACATCACCCAGCCCGAGCAACACAACGCCGTCCAGAATGCTTGCCTTGGGTCGGCGGTGGACGCTGGCCATTTCGTTGCTCCACCCTCCTCGGAAGAAGAGGTGCGACGCCTGTACAGGGCGTATGTCAAGGTCCAGGAGTGCCTCATCGGAAATGGCCTACCGACGGCCCCTGCCCCATCAGAGGACGGATTTGTTGATAGCTGGTTTGGCAGAACCGGCGAGATCTGGCATCCCTACGTCGGTGGGTCAATCAGTGTTGTCCCTGGGGCAGAAGGCGACCTGCCAACTGACGTCAGCGATCAACTCGAACTCCAGGAAACTTGTCCGGCCGATTGGGGGACGATTCTCCGATAGAGGTATGTGGGGCTGTGATGTCGAAAGCTGGTAACAGTTCTAAGGGCCGGTTCGGCTTTGTCGGTCCCGCGCCGCTCGGACCGGTGCTGCTGGTCCGTCTGAAAAACACCGTTAGTTTCGGTCACAACGTGGGGCCGGGGTATCACAAAATACTACCGACATCGGTATAGTTATGTCATGGACGTTGTGAGTGTTGCTGAAGCGGGGGAGTATCTGGATGTGAGCCCTCGCCGCGTCCGTCAGCTGCTGGCAGATGGGCTCCTTGTGGGCCATCAGCTCGGTCGAGAGTGGGCGATTGAAAGGCGCTCGCTCGAGAATCTGGGACGTCATCGTGGACTCGTAGGTCGACCGTGGCGTGCCCGGTCGGCCTGGGCGGTGCTGGCGATCGCCAATGGCGACGGTTCTGGTCTGTCGCCATTGGACCGATCCCGAGCGGGTCGCCGCCTAGCTGAGCGCGGGCTGGCTGGATTAGCAGCCAGGCTTGGAGCGCGGGCCGAGCTGCGGCGGTTCTATGGTCACCCGTCGGTGCTGGAAGCTCTGGCTGTGGAGCCCGATGTGGTCTCTTCGGGTGTTAGTGCTGCCGCGGAATACGGCGCCGATATTGTCGCTTCTGGCGTTTTGGAGGCATATGTTCCGGAGGAGCGCGTTTCAGATCTCGTCAGGCAGTACGGGCTTGACCCGGATGCGGAGCGACCGAATATTGTTCTCCGTGTGGTGGGCGACTCGGTGTGGCCTTTTGCTCCCGAGCTGGATGTGGCTCCGCGGCCAGTCGTTGCGGTTGATCTCCTTGAGGCAGACGACGAGCGGAGCCGCCGCGCCGGCGCAGAGCTGGCTCAACTGTGATGCCCAGTTGGCCGACCGTCGATCGAGCGTCGCTGCTGCTACCGACACTTCCGGGCCACGACGACGCTTTGTGGGATACGCTGATCGAGCTCGCTGATCTGCGGCCCGGCGAATGGACTCTCATTGGGGGTCAGATGGTGTTCTTGCACGCCATCGAGCACACAGTAACTCCGCCCCGTGTTTCGACCGATCTCGATGTGTTGGTCAACGCTCGCATTGTGACTGGTGGCGTCTCGGGTTTCGTCGCTGCCACACCGGTGTTCTGGTTGTGACGGATGTGCGCTCCCCACGATGGAGTCGGTCTGGCTACGACCGTTTCGGAAGACTGTCCAATAGACAGGCCGCGAGACGGCCGTTTCCGCGCGGTGTGAGCAGAACCTCGTCAACCTCTCGAAATCTGATCGAGACGGTCTGACCTTCGACCGTCACTTGTTCAATCGCGGCCTTCATAGACGCAGGCATTTCTTCGCTCTCCAACGCCGTCGCGAGGCGCGCCGAAGCGTCGGTGTCGGTGAATTGGAGAGAGGCATCAAAGGGCGATCGGCGCTCGACGCCAGAGAGCTTGTCGAACAACGCCGGAGTGTCCTCAAGCTGCAGCACAACGTCGTCGATCTCCCAACCACAGTCTGGCGTGGCGTAAACGCAGCGGGTATGGAACCGGCAACCCTGCGGCGGACGAGCCGGGTCAGGGACGGTGCCCTCAAGGCCATGGAAGCCCTCGTCGTCTTCGGTTAGATCGGGATTGGCCCGCAGCAAGGCGTCGGTGTAGGGGTGGATCGGGTCGTTGAATAGGTCCGTGGTGTTGCCTGCCTCGGCGATTCGTCCGAGATACATCACCGCGATGCGGTCGGCCATATGTCGCACAACCGACAGGTCGTGGGTGATGAACAGGAAGGTGAATCCGCGGCTTTGCTGAAGTTCGTGCAAGAGGTTCAGAATTTGCGCCTGCACCGACACATCGAGCGCACTGGTCGGTTCGTCGAGTATGACGAGCTCCGGGTCGAGAGCAAGGGCGCGGGCGATCGAGATCCGCTGGCGCTGTCCGCCAGAGAACTGGTGCGGGTACCGGTATAAGTGTTGGCGACCCAGCCCAACCTGTTCGAGCAGACCAACGACTCGTTCGGTCAGGTCTGATCCACTTGCCTCCTTGTAGACCCGCAGCGGTCGTCCGACGATGTCGCTGACCAGGTGGCGGGGATTCAGCGACGAGAACGAGTCTTGAAAGACCATCTGGGTGTTCCGCCGGAACCTGCGCCAGTTGGCTGCGTCGAGTCGGTCGACTCGGTGGGCAGCTTCCAGCTGCGCCAAGTCGTCCCCTTCGCCCGCTCGCAACGCCTGGTCGAGGTTGGTTCGCTGCTGCTCCGACAGGTCGAAGTACACCCCACCGGACGTGGGTTGTTCCAAACCAGCGAGAACCCGGCCCAGCGTGGTCTTGCCGCACCCGCTCTCGCCGACCAGGCCCAAGGTTTCGCCGCGTAGGAGGTCGAAGCTGACCCCGTCGACTGCCCGGACCTGACCGACCACTCGCTGAAGTGCTCCATCTTTGATCGGGAAGTGTTTCTTCACGTCGCGTACTGCCAGGACAGTCCTTTGGTCGGTGGCAGCGGTCATTGGCCAGTCCTATCAAATGTTGGGGCGTCGCCGTGTTCGGGCGGATGGTGGATGAAGCAGGCCACCTGGCGATCACCGACCTGTTGGAGGTCGGGGTCTTGCGTCCAACAAGCCGACGCAGCGTATTCGCAGCGACCCGCGAACCGGCACGATGGGTCCGGATCGATCAGTTCGGGTACCGTTCCTTCGATGGCTGCCAAACGTCCCCGTTCGTGGTGGGCTCCCGGTATGGCGCCGATGAGACCCCGCGTGTACGGATGCTCCGGTTCGTGGAAAATCTGCTCAGAATCGCCCACTTCGACGATTCGTCCGGCGTACATCACGGCGGTCCGGTCTGCGACTTTACGAACGAGCGAAAGATCATGACTGATGTACACCACCGCAGTTTTGTGGCGTTGCTGTAATTCCTTGATTAGTTCGATGATGCGGGCTTGAACCGTGACGTCGAGGGCCGTCGTTGGTTCATCGGCAATGAGGAGATCCGGGTCACAGGCCAGAGCGAGAGCGATCATGACTCGCTGCTTCATTCCACCCGACAGCTCGTGCGGATATCGATCCATCACGGCCCGGGGATTCGGGATCTGCGTTTCGGCCAGGGCAGCGATGACCATCGCATCGGCCACCGCCGAGATCGCTTGGCTGCGAGCGCGAAGTGGGGGCAGAGACAACATCACGCTCTCGAGGGTGCGTGATTGCTGGTTGGCTCGCCGACGCAACAGAGCGGTGGGCAGCGATCGGGATCCCGTGTCGATCCCGGCGGCGGCGAGCAATTCGTCAGCCCGGTGGGCATAGAAGACCTCTGCTACCTGCTTGCGAATCGATAGCGCGGGATTGAGCGCCTTACCCGGATCCTGAAAAATCATGGCGATTCGGTTGCCACGGATGTCGCGTAACTTTCGTTCCGAGAGGGTCAGGAGATCGAGTGTCTCGGCTCCGCTCTGCTCGCAGGTCTCGCAGCCCGACCCGGAGCAAACTGGACAGGGCGAAACGACCCTGCCAGTTCTGGCACAAGTCGGACAACCGGCTCCGTCACATGCTGAGCATCGTTGGCGAGGACGAAAGATGATCGATCCCGACACGGGGATGCCGGGAGGCATAGGAACGAGGCGGAGGAAAGACCGGGCGGTGACGCTTTTGCCGCAACCGGTCTCGCCGACCAGGCCGAGTGTTTCGCCGTCTCGCACATCAAAATCGACCCCGTCGACGGCGTGCACGATGCCACTTTTCGACTTGAAGTGGACCCGTAGATCGCGCACACTCGCCACGACGGGAGCGGTTGTTTTCGGTGGGTTGGTCGTCGGAGCCGTCATCGGGTCTCGGTCTTCGGATCGAGAACATCCCGGATGCCATCACCGAGCAGATTGAAGGCCAACGCCCACAAGAACACCATCAGACCGGGGAACGTGGACGCCCACCAGCGTCCTCCCGAGATTCCGGCCTGGCCCTCCGAGACGAGCACGCCCCACTCGGCCAGACCCGCCTCAGCCAGACCGATGAAACTGAGGGTCGCCCCGACCAACACGATATTGCCCATATCGAGCGTCGCCTGGACCACGACAGGGGTAATCGAGTTGGGCAGCACATCCTTTCGGAAGATATTCCAGTTGCTGTCACCGATTACCCGGGAAGCGTCGACGTAGTCGTTCTGCTTCACGTGCATGACCTGAGCGCGCATGATGCGGGCGTATTTCACCCAGAACACAATGGCCAGAGCCAGGATGATGTTACGAAAAGACGGCCCGAGTACGGCGGCAATTGCCAAGGCAAAGATGAGTTCGGGAATGGAGAGGAACACATCGACGATCCGCATGAGAATCTCGTCGAGTCGACCGCCCCGGAATCCGGCCAGGCTGCCGACCGCCACACCGATTGCCACCGTGACAGTGACAACGATGAGTGAAAGGCGCAGGGAAGTTCTGGCACCCCAGATCACTCCATACAGCACGTCGCCACCGGTGTTGGTAGTTCCAAGCGGGTGACCGGGTGAGCCGGGTGGCACGGCGATCGCTCCCCAGTCGCGGGGCATTTGTGACGCGTTAGGGGTGTTCGGTTCGACGAGCCAGGGTGCGAGAAGGGCCATGCCGACCATCATCACGATGATGACCAGGCCACCGAGCGTGGTCGGGTTGGACAAGACCCTGCCGGCGGTTTCTCCCATCCTCCGCAACCGGACCCGAAAGGCGCTGTCGTGGCTCGTGACGATTGGTGGTGAGGCAGAGGTGGTGCTCATGAGCCCAACACCACGCGCCGGTCGAGATAGGCATACACGACGTCCACGACCAGGTTGACCACGAGAAACAACACGCTCGTAAATAGCACATAGGCCATGATCGTGGCCCGGTCGCCTCGCAGCACCGAGTCGGCCATCCATCGCCCGAGACCCGGCCACCGAAAGATGATTTCTGCGACGATGGTGCCTTGCAGGAGGAATCCGAAGCTGAGTCCGATGACGGTGACGGTCGGCATGAGGGCGTTGCGGCGAGCGTGGCGCCGCAACACGAGTCGCTCGGCTAGGCCCTTGGCGCGAGCGGCGTCGACATACTCTTCCTGAAGTTCTTCGACCAACGACGACCGCATCATGCGGGCGATAATCGCCGTGGCCCCATATCCCAACGTGAGGGCTGGTAGCACGAGATGCCAGATGGCGTCGCGAAAGGCCGTGAAACTGCCAGCCAGGAGCGCGTCGACGGTATAGAGGCCGGTCGGATGGGAGATCGACGCGAACACTTCCGGGGTGCTGCGGCCGATGGGAAACCACCCCAGGTAGACCCAGAAGACGATAAGCATGACGATTGCGAACCAGAACAGCGGCATGGCGGCTCCGCTGATCGAAATGATTCGGGTGATGTGATCGGGCAGCTTGTTACGGCGTGCTCCGGCGTAGGTGCCTAGCCCGATGCCGAGTGACACGGCTACAACTGCCGAGGCAACGGCCAGTTCCATCGTTGCTGCCAGCTTGTTGGGAAAGACAGCAGTGACCGGCGCGGCCGCCACACCGGACCAACCGAGGTCGCCCTGCAAGACCCCGCGCGCCCAATACGCATATTGCACGGGTACCGGCTCGTCGAGGTGGAATCGGGCTTCGATTTCAGCGACCTCCTCCGACGACATTTCGTGAGAAAGGTAGATCGCCACTGGCGAGCCGCCGATCCGGGTCAACCCGAACACGATGATGGACACGCCGACTATCAGGAAGGGCAGCACAATCAGGCGTCTCAAGATGTAGTCGCGTATCTGCATGGTCGTCGGCCCCCCTTTGTTTGGTGGGGTCGGTCCCTCGGGACCGACCCCACTGCTCGGTCTATTTATCGATTAGGGCGAACTTCAGCGACGGACGTGGCCAGAGCGGGTTGGATTCCCAACCTTTCAGCCAACTGCGATACGCAGCTACGACGCCTTCCTGGCCGGCGATCAACCACATCGGATCGTCATACAGGAGAAATTGCAGTTCCGAATAAATGGCGGCCCGGGCGTCGGCGTCGAGTTCGACCTCGGCGGCGTCGATCAGGTCAGCGACCTTTTGTGGATCGGCGTAACCGTTGGCGAAGCCGTGGATTACACCCCACTCACCATCTGGATGCTGATACGAGGACAGGTAGGAATGGGGATCGGCGAACGGATCAGCGTTCTTCACCCACATGGCGTACTCGATCGGATCCTGGGCATGGGCATCATCGAACTGCGCTTCTGCCACGGCCAGCACTCGCACCTCAATATTGCAGGGGAGTGATTCAAGTGAGTCTTTGAGCACCAGTGCGGCCGTCTCGAAGAGGTTGGCCTCTTCGGTGATGACCGATACGACGAACCCGTCCGGGCAATAGCCGGCCTCGGTGAATAATTCCTCTGCCTTGGCCAGATCCTGGGTGCCGTACACGGGAGCGGCCGGATCATATCCGAAGATCCCCTGCGGAATGTAATGAGGGTTGAAGTCGCCGAACCCGCCCAAAGCTCCGTCGATGAACCCCTGATAGTCGAAAGCGTGATTGGACGCACGCCGAACCCGCGGATCGTGGAAGAAGTTGGTCGGGATCGTGTCTTCGGCCGGCAACGCCCCTTCGGGGATGTTCAGGTTGAATCCAATGTGGATTGGTTCCACGGTCAGACCCTCACCGAAGATCGTTACCCCCTCCGCACCTTCGATTTCGCCGATGAACGACGGGTCAGCTTCGATCGTGTCGAAGTCACCCGCTCGAAGGCCAAGCACGCGGACGTCAGGCGTTGGCCCGATCTCGATGCGGACGTCCAGGAAAGCCGGGGTGCCCCAGTAGTCATCGTAGATTTCAAGCTGGATGTTTTCGCCACGGTTCCAGGCAGTGAGTGTGTATGGTCCCGTCCCGACCATGTTTCCCTGCATGAAGTCGTTCTGTTCGCCAGCGACGATGCCACCGTTGGCTTCGACCGCGTCTTCGCTGACAATCGACGAGACCATGGCAACCACGGTGGTGTTCAGGAATGCCGCACTTGCCTTCTGCAGCTCGACTTCGACGGTGAAGTCGTCAACAACTCGAACTTCAGTGACGATGTCGCTCAGTACTCCCGCGGCACCCTCTGGCAGATCCATCTCCATTGCCCGGTCCCATGAATACTTCACGTCCGACGCAGTGAAATCGGTGCCGTCGTGGAACTTGACTCCCTCGCGAAGTTTAAAGGTGTAGGTCATTCCGTCAGCCGAGATAAGTCCGTTGTCAACGGTCGGAACCTCAGTGGCGAGACCCGGTACAAGATCCGGACCGCCGGAGCCAATCTCCAGCAGGCGCTCATAGACCTGCAAGATGACGGTCTCGCCGCCTTCACCTGGCTCAACCTGAGCGGGGTCGAGGGTGCTTGGCTCGTCGTCTGCCGCGTGGACTAGAAGGCCGGGATTCTTGACCTCGTCGCCTCCGGTCGGGGTGTTTGTCGTTTCAGTGTTCTCTGCCGGTTGGGTCGTGTCGGTGGTTGCCGAGTTACACGCCGCAGCCACCATTGTCAGGGCCAGCAATAGGGCCGCCCACCTCCAGGTCGAGGATCTCATCGGGTCTCTCCTCCTCTTATAGTCTGCTCGAGAATATGGATCTCGAGTTCTGCAAACGATTGCAGGCAATTTCCAACCTACCCGGCACCACGCTGGATCGTCAAGCGATCTTCGGCGGTGGCGAACTCGACGGCTTCGGGTGTATGCTCGGAATGTCGGTCCGGATCAGACGGGTACGGTTCGCCGGGTGTCGGGGCCGACCCGAACCAGCAGACCGGTCGCCACGAGAGCCAGGGCTGCTTCCGTTCCGAACGCGGCCAGTGGTCCGGCGATGGCATAGAGTCCCCCGAACAGCAGGCTGGCGGGAAGGGCAGTGAGTCCTACCGACCCGTGGTAGAACCCGAAGGCTCCTCCCCGGGCCTCGGCGGGGGCCAGGGTGGCTACCCAGGCTCGTTCGACGGGTTCGGTAAGTCCGAAGTAGATCCCATAGGTCATGAACAGGGCGACTAGGGCCACGACGTTGGTCGTCATTCCGAACCCGATGTAGATTCCCGCGTACAGGAGCCAACCGGCGCCGATCATCGCCCGGCGGCTCACCCGGTCCGACAGTTGGCCGCATCGTGACAGATTCCGATCCACAGCGTTGGCACACGGAGACATGGCGCAGGCTTTGGCCGGTTCCATGCGTTATGAGCGATCTTCTGGCCCGTTGCTCCACTCGACATGTGATTGAGGCCGGTTGACGACTGAGGCGTCAAGGTCCCAGCTCGCGTCATTTCGCGTTGCGTGTGCGATCGTCGGGAAGCTCGTGTCGGCAACAGCGGCTACCTGAATGACGGTCCGGCAGCCGTTGGGGGTTGAGCGTTTTAGGTCGGGCGAAATCCTCTCGTTTCGAGGCATCGATGCGGATCTTGGGCCACGCTTGGGCCACGCCTGGGCCACAACAGCTGCAAAACGCCGCGAAACGCTGAGAAACGAAATTCACGCGAAAGGCCAGGTCAGAGGTACTTTCTGGGCGTTTGGCCAGGTCACGGAATTGGCCCGAAAACCCCATGAACCGGCCTCTCAAGCCGGTAACGCCAGTTCGAATCTGGTCGGGGCTACAACACGAAAAGTCCGCCGTAGGTGGGCTTTTCTTGTTTGGTGTTTGGGTGGATTCGAACCGAATCGGCTCTGTCCGTGCTGCTGAAGGTCGCTGGTGGACCACCGCTCCTATGGCCAGTCGCGTCCGGCCCCATCTTCGCAAAATGTTGCCTTGCGTCCGACGTTTGGCTGTTCGGCGTAACTACGTCGCTGTCTGTACGATTCGTCCTGGAGGAACACATGACTGACGGATATGACTTTGTGGTTATCGGGTCGGGACCGGCCGGTGAGAAGGCTGCGGCAATGGCGGCGTACTTTGGAAAGTCTGTGGCGATTGTCGAACGTGACGCCCGGCCGGGCGGCACGGTCGTTTCAAGGGGCGGCATCCCCACCAAAACCCTGCGAGAAGCGGCCATGTATCTATCGGGGTTCCACCGGCGCGAAGTGTATGGGGTCGGCCTGGATCTTTCTTCGGACGAAGTGCTTGAGGTTCTTAGGGCAAGGGCCCACGATGTGTCAGAACTCGTGGCGGACGGGGTCACCCGCAATCTTGAGCGCCATCGTATCGACCACCTCCACGGGTCTGCCTCGCTGACTGCCGACGGTCGGGTCTCGGTCACAGACGCCACCGGGGCCGTTCGCGAGTTGGAAGCCGACAAGGTCCTCATCGCCACCGGGTCGCGACCGTTTCGACCGGATTCGGTTCCGTTCGACGATCCAGCCGTCGACGACTCCGATTCGATTCTGGCGCTCGAGTCGATCCCCCGATCGCTGGTCGTCATCGGGGGCGGCCCGGTCGGTACCGAGTACGCCTCGATCATCACCGCCCTCGGGGCAGAAGTGACCGTGATCGATGGCGGCCCACGTCTCATTCCGTTCGCCGATGAGGAGATTTCCGCCCGACTCGCCCAGGCGCTGACCGCAGACGGGGCGCGGTTCGTTTTCGACGCGCCAGGGTCGACGATCAAGCGAACCGATCGTGGACTCGAAGTAGGCCTTCCGG
>JAENVV010000106.1 GCA_016650365.1 Acidimicrobiia bacterium | reverse complement strand
GGTTCATCATCGACCACGGGATGGGGGTAGTCATCGGCGAAACCACCGAGATCGGCGACGACGTAATGCTCTACCAGGGGGTCACCCTGGGCGGTACCAGCCTTGAGCGCAAGAAACGCCACCCGACCCTCCAGGACGGTGTCGTCGTCGGTGCCGGAGCCAAGATCCTCGGCGCCGTCACCGTCGGGGCCGGAGCCAAGATCGGGGCCGGGGCGATCGTCGTGCGCGATGTGCCCCCAGGCGCCACCGTGGTCGGTGTGGTCGGACGGGTGCTCGATCGCGCCCAACACGACGAACACCAGGTGACCCTGTCCGAGAGCCAGGGCGACCACGACGTGCGTGTCCTCGAGGTGCTGATCGACCGGGTCGCCAACCTTGAGACAAGAGTCAACGACGCGGTCCTCTCCGTGCCAAGCAACGGGTCCGCAACCTACAGTGAGGGTGCCGGCATCTAAGACCCGACCCCATGGTGAATAGCCGGTGTGCCACCCGGCGCACGGGAAGAAGAAATCGACCTTCAGACTCGGATGGTGAAACTGTCCAGGACACCAACCACACGTGTTACGCGAAGATCGTGTGGGTCGAAACCGGGGGCCTCTGGGGTGCGTACGACGTCATCCAAAAGGTCTATAACGATCCAGCTGATGGATTCCACGGTCTCCAATTCAAGGTCGGGACACCCGGCTTTGGCTTGAACGACCAATCGACAGCGAACTAGCTGATAACAACGGGGTTCGGCGGACCGGATCATTGGCAGCTCACCGGCGTGGCTCACAGCCACCGCGGCGGGGCGGCCGCCTCAGCGGTCAGCCCCTCCCGGCAACATACGCTGCGTACCTGGCACCTTGCGGCTAGGAATACAGCATTGCTGATGCAGAAGACACCTTTGGCCGGACCGACGTACCGGGAGAAACGACGCCAATTCGTCGACCATCTTGTGCAGGATGACAACCCCAACCATGACCGGATTCGTAACCTGACCACCGACCAGCGCAAGGCGTTGACGGCTGATGCGGTTCGACGGCGCGAACTTCACCTTCATCGGACTCCCCCGGAACGGACCCGTGCACTGTTGGAAGCCAAGCATGGGGACCCTCGCGGCCATACAGACGAGTTCCTCGCTCAAGTGCCTGGCCATGTTCATCGAGGAGCTACACGACGATCAGCGCGGTGTGTAAGGGTTAGACCTGTCGTGTCCTGGCCCATTCTCCCCGGCCGAGCAGATAGTCTTCAATGTCATCGAGCGTCCCACCACCATCGGAAAAGACGACACCGTTGGTGTCAATGCCGACGAGCTGGTATGTGCCGTAGTCCCAGGCTCGCGGGTCGCGCCGTCGTGACTTCTCAATTCTGAAACCTTGCCGGTTCGCCATGCGCCGTATCCGGTTCTCGCGCACCTTGGCATCGGTGGCGTACGATTTGAGATGTTTGCGAGCTTCAGTGACTGCCCAGTCAACGTCAGCGATGTCGCCACCCATTTTGTAATCAGAGTCGTGGCCGGCCGGGAACTGGTACATGAGTCGCCAACCAGGTCCATCGATGGTATCGAAAGCCAAGACGGCTGTATCTTCATCAATAAACGGCCCTTCATACGCCGCTTCGTGGTCCGGTAGGTATTGGACCTTGATTTCTGGGACCTTCATCAGTGTTTCCTTCCTATGCTGGAATCAATACCAGAAACCATACTGGAAGATATGCCAGAAGTCAAGGAGTAAGACTGTCTCGATGCCACACGAAAGACCGTGAGCAGTTGGGTGGGTAAAAATGATACGGATATCAAAATTACCCACCCACCCGAAGAAGCACCTTTTGGGGAGGTTTGTCCCTCATGCTCTGAGGATTCGCTATTCGAAGCGAAACCTCCTGAAGAGCCAGCCATATCAGCAGTACCTGTCCCCGCCGACATGTCACCGAACTCCGACGCAGCTGCCGAACATGACAAACGGAGTTGGCGAGAGAAGGTGGTTCAGCTTGGGGCGGCCGTGTCAAGGAAGGCAACTGCGAACGGCATGACGCTATCCACTTCCATGAACGCCCCGACGTGATCGCAACCCTCCAGCACATGCACCTCTGTATGCAATGCCTGAGCGGTTGGCATGACTTCGTCGGGGTCGTCATCTCCGCCGCAATAGACCAGGGCCGGAGCTGACACCCGGCCGAGGTCGAACACGTAAGGAGGTGCGATTGTCCCTTTGCGTACCGCTATCAAAGCCTTCGGGTCGTTGACGTCTTCAAAAGTGGAGCTTGAGTTTCGGGGGCGGTGATATTCCAAATAGGGGCCAGAAAGCGGCCCAGTCGCCTCGTGATAGCGCATCGACCCAGGGTGGCAGTTCCGCCGGATACCCTAAAGTCGGGCCGGCAGTTTAGCCCACGGCGGATGGTCGATGCCGTTTTTCGATGTCGATACCATGGGTTCGGCGATTGGCGACGCAAATGAACACCACCGGGGCCCTGCTGTTCGGCCGGCGTACCTGGGAGGCCATGGCGGCAGCTTGGCCCGAACGCGCCGGTGACCCGTACGCCAATCAGATGAACTCGATAGCCAAATATGGTCGTGTCCGGTCTCTCACTTCGAACGACACAAACAAGTTCGGAGCCTCGGACGGTCGGCGGGCACATGTTGGCGAACCTGTTCACATCCTCCTGGGACGAGATCAACCGCGAGGCACTGTCCTCTTTGAACGGGTGCGCCGCACCCCCCTGCCAGCATAAATCGCCTTCTGCATATACTGCGACGCATGGAAGAGAGAGGCCCGGTTGCCCGTGACGTCGTTTTTCGGCTCGTGATCGCGGTCACGATCATTGCCCTCGCCAGCATGCACAGTCCACTTTTGTCCCACGGCCCATCCGCCGCTACCGTCCACGCTTCGATCACATCCGCCCATCAAACCGGGTCGCCGTGCGCCACCAGGCACCCGGACTCAGCGGCCTTACCCACCCCGACTACTTCAGAATGCCCACCGAATGCCGAACCCATTCCGAGTCCACCTTTTCAAGCTGGCGGGCTCCCCCACACATCCACCCAGGCAATCCTGAGTATCTGGCGTTTATAGGCCGGAAACCCGCGCCCATTTCAACGCAACAGATCTGAAGGAGGACACAAATGCACTACCCAAATCGAACAGCTTTACTCACGGCGCTCGGACTCGGAATACTGCTGGCAGCCTGTGGCGGCGAGGCGACACCAGTACCGACCCTAGGACCCGTCGTCGAAACGACCATGGCAGCGGGCGACGCGCCAAGCGACAGCTCGATGGCGATGACGACCAACAGCACC
>JAENVV010000105.1 GCA_016650365.1 Acidimicrobiia bacterium | reverse complement strand
TTGGCGTCGATCAGGGCAGGGTCCAGCGTCAACGGGTTGGTGGGTATCTCGGTGTACTCAACAAATTCGGGTGGTAGGCGGGCGTCGGACACTGCGGGAAACACGAACATGCTCAGCGGGATGTCTTCTTGGAATGGGAGCGACAGCATGAAGTCAATGAGTTGGCGAGCCGCTTGAGAATCCTTCAAGATGCCCGCGTATTCGACCTGTCGAAAACAACCCTCGGTCAGTGTGGCGGTCGGAGCCTCAACGAGGGGTTGCTCCGCGAAGATGACCCCGGCCGGGGGAGAGGATGCATAGCTGACAACAATCGACGATCCGGTTCCTCCACCCCCTGTGAAGTTGGAGTAGTAGGCCGTCTCCCAGTCGGGGGCAATGACCACCCCGTTGGAGATCAGGGCCCTCCAGTAGTCCTGCCATCCGTCCTCGCCGAACTCGGCGATGGTGGCAAACAGGAAGGCGAGACCTGGCGAAGAAGTGGCCGGATTCTCAACCACGACCATTCCGGCATAAGCAGGGTCGAGGAGATCGGCCAGATCGGTCGGTGGTCCGAGCTCACCGGTGAAAGCCGCCTTGTCATAGTTCAAGCACACGTCCCCGAAGTCGATGGGGGTGAGCCGACGGTCAGCCAACAAGGTGGGATCGACGGTTTCCAGCGCTGGGGACTCATACGGAACGAATAGATCAACCGCCCGGGTCAACAGCGTGTTGTCGACCCCGAACATTACATCGGCGGTGGGGTTGTCCTTGGTGAGGACGGCCTGGGTCACGAGAGCGCCGGCGTCGCCCGCTTGCAGAACCGTCACCGGAATCCCGGTTTGGTCGGTGAATGCCTCAAGAGTGCCTTCGGATAAAAAGAACGAGTCGTGGGTGAGTAGCACGAGTTCGGTGGGTTCCCCGGAGGGCGATGACGCGCAGGCGGTTAACGCGATGGTGGCGACGATGGTGGCGACTAGATATTTCAAGTTGGTCCTCCTCCGTTGGAGGATGAGGACCCCATCTGTTGCTGAGGCTCCACACGCTTCCTCCGCTGGCATGATCCAGGTCAGGTTCTGCGGGTCGGAAGCGACGTGATCAGCTTCCCTCTCAGCTCGTTGCCCGAGCTCCCCGGAGTGGTTACGTCGTCATCCTAGCTGGAGAAACGGCTTTGTCAGACCGCTGCGAGTGAAGAGATGAGAAGATCAGCGGTGAATCCACCCGGTGTAAGCGACCAACGTCAGTTGCACA
>JAENVV010000104.1 GCA_016650365.1 Acidimicrobiia bacterium | reverse complement strand
TCATGCACCGTCCCAGTGCCGTCGAGATTGCGAAACGCCAATTCGGAGTCAACGGTCAGTGCCGACCCGATGTAGCTGGCGAGCCATCCGCACGGCTGCAAAGCCGCTTCTAACAACACCGCAAAGGGCATGGACCGGGCCCCGTTGTCGTCGAAATACCAGGCGTCCTGCGGAATGTCGTATTCGACATCGACCGTCGACCCCACCTCCATGCCACCGATGGGTCCGGTTACGTCCGTCACCCTTGAGAGGAAGTGATAGGGAGGACCGGGCAGCCGAGGCACCCTTCCCGGACCATCGAACCGGGCATACATGGGACCGAACGCATCCGATGGCTTGCCCAATGCGCACGCCAGGAGCGACGGATAGCCGAATTCGAACTCTCCGTCGAGCGTCGGTACCCTCGCTACCGTCCGATGGTCCTGATCGTCGGCCGACTGGCTGCCGAGCGGCCAGTCGGGCACGAGCTGCAGTCCGACCCGGCGAGCATGGAATGCTTTCTGCCCGTCGACGGTGCACAGGAGGTCGGCGTAGATCGTGGGACGCGGACCAGCAATGATCTCCTCGATGAACACCTCGTAGACGACGTTTCGAGAGGATGGCGTGACCTGCCCCCGGCACACCATTTCGATGGGTTCGTCGGTGACGGTTTGGAATCGCCAGCCGTCGTGGTGCAGCGTGAATCCCAGTCCGGCCATCGTGAACGAGAGGGCTTGTAGGCATCCCTCGAACATGAGCGTGCCCGGCATACACGCGTCGTTCTTGAAGTGCCCTGCGAAGAACCAGTCATCGGAGGAGACAGGAGCTTCGGCCCGCAAATACCCTCGGCCCCACGGCCCACCGGTGGCAGCCAGCTCGGTGACGGAGTCGATCAACAGCATGTCGCCCGTCTGGATCGTCGGAGTTCGGGTGTGGGTCTTGGCCAGGCTGAACTCGGGACCGAAACAGTCCCAAGGACGACCCTCGGCGAACGCTCGAACCGCTTCGGTATCGAAGCTGGTTTGGGATGCAACCACAACGGGCAGATCGAGTCGAGGATCAGCACATGGTTCGACCTCCTCTGGTGACCAGAGAACGCCGCCTGAATCGGCCAGTTCCTCGTCGGTGAAGAAGCCGGCTTGACCGTTGCGAACCTTGATCCGTGGTTTGCCGCCGACCGTGCAGTCGTAATGGAAGAAGAACAGCCGGATGTCCTTTTGCTTGGCGTGTCCGTCGACATGAATCTCATACGACAACGTGTCACCAGGCGCGGGAAGGTCATCTTCAAACGTGAGCTGGCACCCGAGCAGCCGGTACACTCGGTCGCTCTTGTTGAGAAGATCGGCTCCCATATAGGAGATGAGCATGAGATCGGCCTGGCCCGATTCGATGAGTATCCCGGCGGGCATCCGTCCCCTATGCAGGTACCAGGAGTCCTCGAGAATATCGGTCTCAGTCCAGATCGTCCCGGTGCTGTGGACGCCCGGCTCAGCATCGATTCCGGTGACACGGTCAACCAGCAGCAGCGGCGGTTCAGGCATTCGTACCTGGCGGACATAAGCGTCCTGATCAATGAAAGTCGGACCGAAGATCTCAGAGATCGCTCCAGACGCATGGATCTCAACCTGGGATCGGTCCAGCGTGAAACCGGGCAGGTGCCCTTTGCGAATCGGTGCGGCATCGGGCTGACCAGG
>JAENVV010000103.1 GCA_016650365.1 Acidimicrobiia bacterium | reverse complement strand
CTGGACATCGCCGGCCTGGAAACGGGTACTGGAGCTGATCAACCCGGCATCCAGCGGGATGACCTTTTCGACCGTGATCATCTGGCCGTCGATGTCCAGCTGGTCGCCGACCGTCACCGGATGGGTCAGCAATGAACGCACCAGGTCGGCCTCTACCGGCTCAGACAGCCAGACTTCCTGGGCGCTCGCCAGGATCGCCCTCGTGGCGTCGACGGTCGATCCGAGGGTCAAACCGCCGTTGGCCCTGCCGAGGGCGCCAACGGCCAGAGCTGATGATTCGCCGACCCGGCCCGCCTTGACCCGCACGTGGCTGTTACCGACAGCAAAGACACCTCCGCCGGGCATTCCCATGGCAGCCAGCATTGTTGAATCGGCTATGGCGATTGGATCGGTACCGTCACGAACGATGAAGCGCATCGGGCCATGTTATCGCCGGCTCGCCGTTCGCCGATGATCGACGCTGGGCCGACACCTTGTGTATTGCTTCGGTCTTCTGGGTTTTTCGAGAAGTCACATCGAGTATCGAATGTCCGGAGGATGCACCTGGTCCTGCTTGGCGGACCGAAAACAGGACTTCCGCCCCTATACAGGGTCACTTGTCCCCTAGCGGGCGATCGGCGTGCGTCTTACGTTTAAATGCGCGGCATCGTATTTGCCGTGTTCAACGAAATAACGAGGAGAGACATGTCCAAGAGATTTCTGATCGCTCTCGCCGCCGTACCGTTCGCAGTCGCGGCATGTGGTGGGTCGGCCACTTCCACCTTGCCTGCAACGACGGCAGAAGCTGGAGCCATGCCCGAGGTTGAGAGCGCCTGCTCGATAGATAACCCGCCTGCCGATTCGGTGACCGTCAATGTGGTGGCCGATGAGTCCAGCTTTGAATCGGATATCACGGAATTTCAGGCGGGAGTCCAATACCACATTGTGGTGGTCAACGAAGGTGTCAAGGAACACGAGATGCTGTTGATGCCCCCGATCGAAACTGGTGTGATGGATATGGAGGCGATGCATACCGTTAGCAAGGCCATGGTCGACGAAGAGGACCTCGCCGCCGGCACAACTTCGTGTGTGGACGTAACTTTCTCGCCAGACGATGTTGGTCAGACGTGGGAGTTCGCCTGCCATCTTGAGGGCCATTATGAAAACGGCATGAAGATGGCGTTCACCGTCAGCGCATGAGCGACTAGCCCTGACAGGATGACGGTCAATGAGCGCCGGACCGCAAGATCCGGCGCTCATCGACTTTCGGAGTGGCAGATACATTTGAATCACTCCCAACCGTTCGCCGGCCGCTCTTAGGTCGGGTGCTAGGGTCAGGCGGCCAGATCGGGCATTGCGCTCGGCCGACGCAGCGGCTCGGAGGTCTCGATAATTGAGGTTCCGGAGTCCGCGAGCCAGGTCCATATCAGGTGGGCTTCCTCGGCGGCGAGAACCGACGGTGGCACGCTGTCGGCGACCGTCCGGTCAGGCTGCGGAGTGTCGACCGGCAGCAGCGGTTGGTTGGGGACCATCCAGGCGATGACGAAGCGGCCGTCCTCGATGAACGCACCATCGGCGTTTTGTTCGGCCCGGATCGTTCCGGCTGACAGCATCGACTGCCAGGCGGCCCGTCGCTCCAACGCCTTCGCCAGAGCACGGTAGCGGTCGCGCATCCAGCCGGCCTCCTCATAGCGCTGAGCGGCAGCCAGGTCGATCATCTTGTGTCGGATCGGAGATAGCAAGACACCCGGATCGCGGTCAAGCCCGTTGACGAGCTGGCTGACTATGTGCGTGTATTCGTTGGTCGTCAGGCTCCCGTCGCACGGACACCGGGCCACCCCGAGCTGAGCGAACGCACAAACGGCATTGCGGCTCCCTGGCTTTGTCAGGCAGCGTCTGATCGGCAGAGCATCCCAGATGGCTGTCATGACCTGTTCGGCCGAGGCCCTGCTTCGGAACGGACCGAGGTAGGCCAGTCCATCATCGCGGAGTGTCCGGACCAGCGAAAGCCGCGGGAACTCTTCTTTCGTGAGCTTGACCCAGTGGCCCGACTTGGGCGGCTTGGAGCGCCGATTGTGGCGGGGACGAAAGGTATGGATAAGGCGCAACTCGGTGATGGATGCTTCGAGTTCGGTCTCACACACCCGGCCCTCGATCGAGTGGAGTTCGTTGAGCAGATTGGTGATTGAACGCCGTGTGTCACCATAGAAATAGGACCGGACCCTGGTCCGGAGGTTTTTCGCTTTTCCGACGTAGATCACATTGTCTTGCCGGTCTTTGAACAGGTAGACACCCGGCCGCCGCGGCAATTCGTCAGCCAGCGACATCTTCGAGTAATTCGTCGACCCCCGGGCGGTGGGCAGTTCCAGCAGATCTTCGAGGGCAGTAACACCGAGGGTTCCGGCGCGCTCGAGCAGCGCATGGAGAACGTGCCCGGTGGCTCTCGCATCTTCGAGTGCCCGGTGGTTCGGCTTCACCGGCGATCGGAAGTGGGCGGCCAGCGACTCGAGTTTTAGATTCCGGATCTCGTTACGAACCAGCCGTCTGGCCAGCGCCAGCGTATCGACGGACCGGTTGGAGACCCGGCTGTAGCCGCACTGGAGGGCGGCGGCGTTGAGGAAGCCGAGGTCGAATCGGACGTTGTGCCCGACGAGGACCGATTCGCCGATAAATTCGAGGAACGACGGCAACACGGTTTCGATGCGAGGTGCCTCGACAACCATGGCGTGGGTAATACCGGTCAAGATCGTGATGAAGGGCGGGATCTCACGGCCCGGGTTGATGAGGGTCTGGAATTCCCCGATCACTTCGCCGCCGAGATACTTGACCGCTCCGATTTCGGTCAGCGATTCGGTGGCAGGAGAACCGCCGGTGGTCTCCACATCGAAGACGCAGAACGGAACAGTTGACAGCGGAGCCCCCAGATCATCGAAGCTTCGCTGTAGTAGATCCATGGCTCTCGGCAACCCCGGGTCGGTAGGGGAGAGAGCCTACTCCGAACACCTGTTCGATTCAACGATCACCCTGGTGACGCTGGCGGACGGCCTCATACAGCATTAGAGCCGCTGAAGTGGCGGCATTCAGGCTGTCTGCATAACCGGCCATCGGGATCGAGCATTGGACGGTGGCGGCAGCTTTCCACTCGTCGGACACTCCGTCGTGTTCGGATCCGACGACGAACGCCACCGGGCCAGTCAGGTCGGTCTCGTAGAAGGAGCGATCAGCCTCCGGGGTGCCGACGACGGTGGTATGGCCCGATGCCCAGGCGATGGCCTGCTGCCTGGTTGCCCTGCCGATCGGGACGGTGAACAGACATCCGAGGGAGGCCCGGACCACCTGGGGGCTGAAGACGTCTACGAGTGGGTCACAGATGATGACCGCCGCTCCGGTGGCATCGGCGGAGCGGAGCATTGTGCCGAGATTGCCGGGTTTCTCGATGGCTTCAGCGATGAGTACTAGATCCGTTGTCTGCGCCAGCGAACTGAGCGCAATGTCGAATTGGTGAGCAACGGCGACCATCTGCGCCCCGGCACCGCGCATGGCAACTTTGTCGAGAACTTCGTCCGATACGGTGATTACTCGTTCGTTGTCCCGGGCGACATAGGAGCTGTTCTGGCGAATCAGGACCGTCTCGATGTTCAGATCCGAACGGGTTTGAGCCCTGCCCAATTCGGTCGCCCCCTCGATCAGGAAGGTCCCCGACGCGTCTCTGGTTCGTCGCTCCCGGAGTCGAACCATTGACTTGACCGTTGGATTGGTGAGGGACGTGATGTCAGTCATCTTGTTCCAGAGCTCCGTAGGTCTCTTCGAGCCGTTTGCGGGCGCGGTGATAGGCGACCCGCACCGTGCCGACCGTTGAGCCGACCCGTCCGCCAATCTCTTCGTAGGACAGTTCTTCGACGTCGCGCAACCACAGCAGGCTTCGATCTTTGGGGCTCAATGCCTCGAGGGCCGTCCGGATCTGGGCGTGTTCGTCCGAAAGATGAACCGCGTCTTCGGGGTCCGCGCCCGGTGTGTAGCTGGGCTCGAAGCGGGCGGGCCGCCGGGTGCGGCGAATCCACCCCCGAAACGAATAGCGGGCAATTTGCCAGAACCATCCCTCGAACGCCAGGGGGTTCTTGAGCTTGTGAATCGACGTGACGACGGCTTCAAGTGTGTGCGCTGCCAGATCTTCGGCGTCGGCTCGTTGAGGTCCAGAGCCGGCGAAGTATGCGACGAGCCGGGGGTGGCCAGATCGGAGGATATCAGCAAGCGCCTCCGAGTCACCTGCTTGGGCTCGTTCGATTGCCTGCACCGACGGGGGCCAAGTAGCTGATGTGTCACCGGCGGATTCTCTCACGGCCTCGAAACTCTACAGGCCTTGCGCATAGAACGGGCGATTGGCCCGGCTGCCGGCCTATGGCCGGTTGTTGTCGTTCGAGTCCTTCGGCTTTTCCTTGTCCGAATTGTTGGCCTTTTCGTTCTTGGCTCTCTCGGAAAGCCCCTTGGCCCGGTTGTTGAGTTCCTTGGCAGCCTCAGAGGCGTTGTCGGCGGTCTTGGCGGCATCGCGAAGCTGGTGAGCCAACTCAACGATCATGCGGGTTTCGGCCATCATGTCACTGACGAATTCGGGACGGGAATTCCCTGACGCCGGAATGGCGTGGGTGATCTCTTCTGACGCCTCGCGGACTGAGTTCGCCGCTTCGCGGTAGCCGTCCGAACCGGGGTCCTCCAGGGACGAACTCACAGCTTCAAGCGCGGCTGACGCCGCAGCTAACGCAGCAGATGCGTCGCCTCGATTGGCTAGATCGTTCGCCTCCTGGAGGCGTTCCTCGGTACGTGGATTGCTAATTCCCACAAACTCAGCAATCCGTTCGTAGGCACGGTCAACCCCGTACAGAGCATCCCCGGGGGCGGCGTTCTGCGAAGCAGCCGCCAACCCCACGTTCGCTGAAAGAAATGTTGCTATGACGACGCCAACGGCGGTTACCCGCTGTTTGACCGGCTGGCGTCCTTCGCGGGGGGCGCGAAGGACGCCAGCAACCACGGCGTCAGTCTCTGCAATAGAGACGGAATCCGTCAATGATGCGGCATATGCTTTCAGGTCATCCATCGGGGATGTACTCATGGTGTATCTCAGCCTCCAACCAGAAAGTGCGTCGTCGCGGGCGAGTGTTACACGAAATTCTAGGAATAACGATCGGGAGAACTGGTGCTTAGTGCCTCGAGTATTTCGGTATCGACCGTAACACCAATCCCCGGCGAGTTCGATGGTTGGATCCCGCCCTCGGCCAATTCGAATGGATCCGTGAGATCGGTCATGTAATACCGACTGGACGCGCCGAGATCTGAAGCGAGTGTCGGGCCAGACATGGTCGCCAGTGCGAGCGTGTGGGCTCGTCCAATCCCGCTCTCCAACATCCCGCCCCACCAGGATTGCCCATCAGGACAGGTCCTGGCGATGAGGCGGGCCTGGCTTGGGCCTCCGAACTTGGCCGCTTTCAGGTTGACGAGAAAGCCGTGATCGATCGCCCAGGACGCTTGTTGGGGGTTTCGCACGCTTTCGTCAAGGCAGATCGGTGTCGGGGAGGTATCTACCAACCTGAGGCTGGCATTCTGATCGGATGGATCGAATGGTTGCTCAACAAAGTCGAGGTTGAGATCGTCGAGTTGTTCCCAATACGACGGCGGGGGGCGATGCCGGCTGGCCGATCCGTTGAAGTCGACGGCGATTCCGATGGCGGGATGTGTCGAACGGATGGTGTGGAGATCGGCCAAATCGTCGGCCGGCGAAAGTTTGATCTTGACCGATCGGTACCCCTCGGTGACTGCCTGGTCGGCGCGGGCGAGCCGGTCGGTTGATTGGGCGAGGACGGCTCGAGAGGGGACCCGTCTGAGCGAACCGCCCAGGGCGTTGGCCAGTGGGGCACCAATGGACTTGGCGTAGAGGTCCCAGCGAGCGGCGTCCAGCGCCGCCGCGGCCATCGGGGAAGCCACCAGTTCGGTCGATGGTGCGGGTTCCTCGACGAGGTCGCCGATATGGGATCTGGCGACTCCGTCGAGCGCCATCCGAGCCGTCGCGGCATCCTCACCGCGACAGTAGGCAGATCCATCGGCGCTGCATTCACCCCATCCGACCAGGTCACCACTGGTGACAGACAGGATCAGCAAGGTCCGACTGGTTTGGCTGCTGGTCGCCGTGGTGAATGGATCCCTCAGCGTCATTTCAACCGTGTACAGGCTGATCGAATCGATGAACATCGGACTAGTGCCTATTCATCGGCGGTCCAATGATTCCAATGCACGCCGACCTGACTCGGTCGGTCGAGCGACCCTGATCGGCGGTCGGTGGCCGGGTGACCGATGGTGGCGATGCCGATCGCCGATACTTCAGAAGGCATGCCAACGAGCGCCTCGAGTTCGTCGAACGCATGCACCCCGAGGAAACCGGCCGCCAAACCTTCGTCAACCGCAGCCAGGAGTATCGCCATCATTGATGCCCCGGCGTCGACCCACCAGTAGGGAACCGGCCACTCGATCTCACCGTCGGCGCCCAGTTTGTCGGCCTCCTGATATCGGCTGTGATAGGCATCTTCGGAAACGCCGATGATGATGTGAGCGGGAGCTTTGGAGACCCAGGGGTCGAAGCCCATGTCCACGTATTGTGCTTCGCCGGCTAGTTGGGCGATGGCCCGCCGGGTCGCTTGATCGGTCACGACGACAAAGGACTGACCGCGGGTATTACCGGCGCTTGGAGCCCTGGCGCCGGCATGCACGATCCGCTCTAGCTGTTCTTGACTGACAGGCTCGTCCGTGTAATTGCGAACCATTCGGCGTTTGGCAAGGACCTCAGAAAATTCCATCCCGAGACGTTACCTCGTGGATCAGAAGCGGGTGACGCCAGTGAAAAGGACGACTGCCTGGCCGGGGCGGCGGGTTGCCAATAAGCCGGCATAGCCGGCAGTGCCGGTTGGTTCAACATCAATGTGAGTGATCGCCCGGCCCCGCTGGTTGGCGGCAACGACAGTCGTTTCGTCAACAACGATCGGCTCTCCGCCCGATTCGAGCATGCCGGCCACGATCGGGAGCCAATCATATGTCACATCGTCGAGGATGCCGGTCGCCTCCGACGGTCCAATCGGCTCCCAGGGCCTCATGAACCTGTCGGGATCGGCAGAGGCGGCGGCCAGACGGGCGGCCGGGTCAGGTCCGACTTCGTCGATCAGTTGATCCCAGGCTCTCGCCAGGGGAGCGCAGGCTTGCGTTTGGACGGCAAACAAGACCGGTTTGATCTCTGACTGTTGGCCGAGACCTTCCGTAATCCCTTGCCAGGTGGCCGCGGCGAGCGCCCCTCCGCCCACCTGGATGAAGAGCCCGAGTCCGCCCGTGACGTCCACCCCGACCAGCTGGTCGGCGAGTTCCCATCCCATCGTCCGTCCACCGTCGAGCGTCGATGGCGTAGCCGTGCTCTGTACGGAGAAAGGCGTTGATCCCGTGGCGACCGCTTCCATGAATCGCAAGTAGGTCGGGTCACCCGTTTCGTCCGGATGGCGCCGACAGATCTCAATCTGCGCCTGATTGCTTCGGAGAATGTCGACGATCGCCTGGTCTGCCCAGGTCGGGATAAAGACGCGCAGGGGCCGGCTGATGGCCCTGGCGATGACAGACGCTGCGATGGCTGCGTTCCCACACGACGCGATCGCCAGTTCTCCGGTGCCCGCCCCATCGACAGCCTCAGCAAGTGCGACTCCAAAGAGGTGGCGGGCCTTGTGGGATCCTCCGACGTTGTTTGTGTCGTCTTTCACCCAGACCTCGTCGCCGCCCGGGTGGAGCTGACCGTAGGCCGTGAGCGGGGTTGTCTCGAAACCATGGCCGTCAACCGATGCGATCGCCTCATCGATTCGGTTCACAAGCTCGGTGAAGCGCTGGTCGCTCCAGCCGTTTTCGATGGCGTGCCGGTATGAATCGAGGCGTTGGCGGTATCGGAGAAACGGATTGTCAGTCAACCGTCACTCCGGTCCGGGCGTTGAATTCGTTGATCTGGGCGTCCCAACGTTCGACGTGTCCATGGAGGTCCTTCCAGAATTTCTGGGATCGTCTGGCTTCGAATGACTCGAAATCGACGCCTTGCTGCTCGACCCACGTGTAGTAACCGAGGTTGAATATCCGTTTCCTCCCGATCGCCCCGATGTCGACCGTGTGATCGGTATCGATGCCGGTGAGGAACCGGGCATGGGCCGCCGCGGCAGCCGTTTCGCCGAAGCCACCTGGATGGTCCCGGGAGATGATCTTGTCCACTTCCGACTTGTACAGTTCGAACCCGTCGGTCGCCACGGTGACAATGACGTCGCCTGCTCCGTAGCCGTGCAATTTGGCGACTTTGATGGCAGCCAGCAGGTTGGCGATTGACGAGAACCCGAGATGTTTGAGCTGATCGACCAGGGCCGGGTCGAGTCCCTGACCGACGAGATAGTCTTTTCCGGCCGGAGTGTTGAATAGCAGCAATAACGTGTCGGTGGCATGGTCGGTGATGGCCACGACATCGTCTGTGTTCATGACATTCTGGATGAGCGGAATGTGTTTGTCGCCGATGCCCTGAATGTTGTGCTCGCCATATCCGTTGTAGAGCATCGTGGGACACTCCAGGGCCTCGACCGCCACGATCCGGGATCCATGGCGTTCCTTGAGGTAGTCGCCCGCCGCGATCGTTCCCCCCGATCCGGAGGCCGAGACAAAGGCCACGAGGTTTCCTCCACCGGCCGCTTCGTAGATGTGTTCGAGGGCCCGCCCGGTTACGTAGTAGTGCCCGAGGTGGTTGGCGAACTCCGAGAACTGATTCAAGACCACATTGGCCGGGTCTTTGGCCAGCTCGTTGCAGGCGTCATAGATCTCTTTGACATTGGATTCGGTTCCGGTCGTCCGCAGGATGTCCTCAGGACCCGCAGTCCATTCGTTAAGCCAGTCGAACCGTTCCTGGCTCATGCCTTCGGGCAAGACGGCCATCGCGCGGCAGCCCATGATCCGGCTGATGGCGACGCCGCCCCTGGCATAGTTGCCGGTCGACGGCCAAATGGCCCGATGGCGGGTTGGATCAAACGCCCCGGTGACGATGCGGGGCGCCAGGCAGGCGTAGGCCGCCAATACCTTGTGGGCGCGGATCATCGGGAACTTGTCCCCAAGTGCCATGAGGATCCGGACATCGATGCCGCTCAATTCGCTTGGAATTTCGACGTACTCCGGGACATCCGTTCGGCCGGTCCGGTGCTCATCGTTATACCAGTTGACCCGCCACAGATTGCGAGGGTCTGGATCATCCGGGCCCACATTGGCAAGAGCGTCTCTCACGCCTTCTGGCATCGTCGACGGATCGGCGAGTTGGGCAAACGTCGGAAGCGCGATCTCACGTTCCCGAAAACGCTCGACGGTGTTGGTCAGGGCCCTCTCGTCGACGATGGTGTCGAAAAGACCCATGATGGAAGTTGTCACGATGCTCCTTCGGGGACGCTTGATTGATTGGTTTCGGTTGCAGAATCAGCGGGCATCAGTCAGCCTGTCTGATCGCATTGAGATAGTTGTAGATCGTGATGCGACTGACGCCCATCGCGTCAGCGACGTCTTCAATGGCTTTTCGTAGCGCAAAGGCTCCTCGTTCGTCGAGAATCCGCACTGCGATCTGTTTCTGTTCGCGGGTCAGGTCTGACAGGGGAGCCCCGAATTCGGTTTCCACGCCGCGCACCTGAGCGGCGGTCGTTTCGGCGAAGTCGAGGCGAATCGCCACGGCCGGCCGACCGGCCCATTCCAGCACGACGTCCGAGTCAGTAGCTTCTGCAACGTCGATAGCGGTGGCGCCGATAACCCGTAATAGTGGTTCGAGGGCCGCGGCGAACGTTGTATGAACGCTCATGGGGTAGGGGTTTCGCCACGGATGAGGCTGAGGCTCACCCGGGTAGCTCCGGCATTGATAGCCGCAGCCATGGCCGAGCTAACCGCCGCCAGGACCATGGTTGCTTCGCCGGTGGTGGTGTTGCCGAACGGGCCGACGTCTACAACCAGTCCAGTCGACTCGACGGCCCGAACTGCCGCCTGCACGTGGGGCCCAGGCGAACCCTCTGAGAAAGGCTCCACCAGAAACTCGGCAGCTAGATCCATGTCATCCTCTCGCAATCACTTTACGGATTGTAAAACGTACGCCATTCATCTGCGAGTCATCCGTCTGACCAGCCACTGGAGAGCACCGACCGGTGCTCCTTCAATGACTTCACGTCGGTTGGTGTTTGTGGTCGGCGAGAATCTCAAACCTCTTACCAAGCGCTCCCGACCTGACCGTCACCGTGGCTCGATCTGCCCAGGTCGATAGTGCCGGCGATACATGCAGTTCGACATCGTCGACCTCCAGCCGTTGGTACGGGGCCAGATCCTTGCCTTTGAGGTAGGTGTCGACCGACACCTGAAGCGTTCCGCCTCAACTGATCGGGGGGATGAAGTCGATGGCCATGACCCCGCCCTTCCGGCGGACCAGGGCTATGGCTTCGGGGGTGATGTCAAGCTGCATAGGTGTACCCACGATAGGGGAACTTCAGACTATCCCCGTGAATCGCCAGATCGGTCGGTTCGGTACGCCCACCACTCGACGAGTGGGGTGGGCGTCAATCGTTCGCATCAACGACCACGGGACGGTCGGCCGGTTCAACTGGCTATTCGACCAACTCCAAGGCTGCGACGCCCCGCTCGAACTCAGCGAAAATCGGGTCGGTTTCGGGGAGGAACGACGCTTCAAGGCTGTTACGAGCCAGCTGAATCAGTGCGGATGGTTCAAGACCAAGTGCCCGGCCGACGGCGTCGTAGTTGGCGCCGAGGTACCCACCGAAATAGGCGGGGTCGTCGGAATTGACGGTCACCTGTACGCCTGCGTCGAGCAATCGCCCGAGCGGATGCTCGGCGAGGTCAGCGACAACGTGGAGTTTTAGATTCGATAGGGGACACATTGTCAAGGCAATTTGATCGGCAGCCAGTCGATCGACGAGGGCCGGGTCTTCGATAGCGCTCACACCGTGGTCGATACGTTCGACACCCAACACGTCCAGCGCCTGCCAGATGTACTCAGGTGGTCCTTCTTCGCCGGCGTGGGCAACCAGTCGAAGGCCCTCCTGTCTGGCCAGGTCGTAGGTCGCCGCGAATAGCTCGGGTGGAAGACCACTCTCGGATGAATCGAGGCCCACTCCGAGGAGGCGATTGCGATAGGGGAGGGCTTGTTCGAGGGTAGCGAGCGCTTCGGTAGCGCCCAGATGGCGTAGAAAGCACAGAATCAGTCCGGTCGAAATCCCAAACTCGGTGCTGCGATCAAGGGCCGCCCCGATCCCATTGATGACCGTCTCGAGGCTGACGCCCCGTTCGGTATGGGTTTGGGGATCAAAGAAAACCTCCGCTCGGCGCACGCCGTCGGCAGCTGCCCGTTCCAGGTACGCCCAGGTGAGGTCGTAAAAATCTTCCTCGGTCCTTAAGGCCGCGGCCCCTTCGTAGTAGATATCGAGGAAGGACTGAAGATCGGTGAAATCGTATGCGGCTCTGAGTTCTTCGACGGATGAATAGCGACCGGTTTGGCCGTTGCGGCTCGCCAGAGCAAACTGCATTTCGGGTTCGAGCGTTCCCTCAATGTGACAGTGAAGCTCGGCCTTGGGAAGGCCTCTCAGGGCGGCGTCGATGATTCACCTCCTCGCGGTCCAGGCTCCACATCCTATTGTATTTGTAGACTTGGCGGATGACTCTTGACCCCGTCCCTGGCCCCGAGATGTCCGCAGTCCCGCGGCCAACGCTGGCGATGGTTGCCATCCCCTCTGAGCACGGTGGTTGGGCCTTTACGATCGAACCAGTTTTGCTTGGACTTCTGGTGGCGTTCTCATGGTCCGGCGTTGTGCTCGGGCTCGTCACCTTGCTCGGGTTCATGCTGCGGACACCGCTCAAGATGGTCATGGTGGACCATCGGCGTCGGCGAGAACTTCCCCGCACGGTTCTGGCCCGGAAGGTGGCAGCCGCAGAAGCGGGCCTCCTAACGGTCTTATTGGTCGGTCTGACTCTGGGCCGGAGCCTGCGATTTCTGGCTCCGCTCGGAGTGGCTGCTCCGCTGGTGGCCGTCGAGTGGTGGTACGACATCCGGTCTCGCAGTCGTAGGCTGGTACCCGAGTTGGCCGGGACCATCGGGATCGGATCGGTGGCGGCGGCCGTCGGCCTGCTCGGCGGCGTTTCGCCGTCGGTAGCAGGCGGTTTGTGGCTGGTGATCGCGGCGAGATCGATGGCGGCGGTCATCTTTGTACGGGTTCAATTGCTCAGGTCCAAGAAGCAGCCTCATAAGCGGACTGTCAGCGACTTCGGGCAGATCCTGGCAGTGCTGGTCGTTGCTTTGGGCGCCGTGGCCGGGTTTGTCCCCTGGGGTGGATGGTCGGCCATTGTGGTCATGGCAGGCGTCCAGATGTGGCTGGTTCGTCGACCTCCGCCGGCGATTGGCGTCGTCGGTGCCCAACAGGTGATACTCGGCCTTTTTGTGGTGCTGACAGCCGGACTGGCGGCGGCCGCGCCCTAGTGCCAGAGATCCATCGGCGGTTGATCGAGGTTCAGATCGCCCCGGTCTGGGTGTAGGTATCGGGGCGGCGATCACGAAAGAATTGCCAGTAGTTGCGAGTTTCTTCGATCATCGACATATCGAGATCGCGGACGATGACTTCGTCTTTCTGGTCAGATGCCACTTCCCCGACCAGCCGGGCGCGGGGATCCACGAAGTATGACGAGCCGTAGTAGTCGGTGTTTTCGGCAGGTTCAGGGCCCACCCGATTGATGGCCCCGACGAAGTACTCGTTGGCGACGGCGGCGGCCGGCTGTTCGAGCTGCCAGAGATATTTGGAATGCCCCCGGGTCGTGGCCGATGGGTTGAACACGATCTTGGCACCGTTGAGACCGAGCTCCCGCCAACCCTCCGGGAAGTGGCGGTCGTAACAGATATACACGCCGACCTTTCCGACAGCAGTGTCGAAAACTGGATATCCGAGGTTGCCGGGCCGGAAGTAGAACTTCTCCCAGAACCCCTGCACCTGGGGGATGTGGTTCTTGCGATATTTGCCAAGGAAGCTGCCGTCGGCGTCGATGACGGCAGCCGTGTTGTAGTAGGTCCCGTCATCGACTTTCTCGAACATCGGGACGACAAGCACCATCCCGGTTTCTTTGGCGAGATCCACCATGCGGTCGGTGGTGGGTCCCGGCATCTCCTCGGCGTAGGAGAAGAAGCTGCGATCTTGCACCGTGCAGAAGTAGGGAGCCGAGAAGATCTCCTGGAAACAGAGAACTTGAGCGCCATCGTTGGCTGCCTCCCGGGCGTACCCGATGTTCTTTTCGATCATCGACTCCGTGTCACCGGTCCATTCGGACTGTACGAGGGCGGCCCTCACGTTCATCGACATAGTTGCTCCTTGATCAGAGAGGCATTGTACCCCGTGAAAGGCCTCCGGCTGATTATGACAAATGCCACTAGCGCTGGTCGGTCGACGGTTGCACAGTAGGGCGACTACGACCAGGAGTTAGTCATGCGCGAATTTGCAGGACGTGACATTTTGTCATTGGACGACTTCAGCCGGGCAGATTTCGAATCCGTGTTTGAAGCCGGCGACCGGTTCGACCCGGTCGCCAAAAGCCGGCGAACCATTGATCTTCTGGCAGGCAAGATCCTCGTCAGCGCCTTCTTTCAGGCCTCGACCAGAACCCGCCTCGCACATGAGTCTGCGATGTTGCGGTTGGGGGGCCACGTGACCGGGTTCGCCGACGCGAAGATGACCAGAGCGGGGGACTTCTATCAGGAGTCGATCAAAGACACCGCCCACATGTTGGAGTATTACGGTGACGTCATTGTCATGAGACACCCGCAGATCGGGGCACCGCACGAGATGGCTCGCTGGGCTTCGATTCCGGTTATCAACGGTGGTGACGGCTGGGGGGAGCATCCCACTCAGGTCCTGACCGACCTTTTCACCGTGCGTAACGAGTTGGGGCGTGTCGATGGCCTGACCTTTGTGGCGGTCGGGGACTGGCGGATGCGCACGATGCACTCTCTCGCCTATGCGTTGACCCAGTTTGACGCAGAACTCATCTACGTGTGCCCAGCCGATGAGGAACCCGACGAGGTGCTGCTCAAGACGGTTCGAGACCGTGGCCTCAGCTTCCGGAAAGCCGAAGACGTGGGGGAGGTTGTCAACGAGGCTGACGTGATCTTCATCGAACCGGTTGTCCAGGCCGACTATGGCAAGAGCCGGGACGAGCGTGGTGATTCGTTGGGCACGACAGATTCTCGATACCAGGTCACCGCCGAATTGCTGGCCACCAAAGCGAAACGATCGTCGATCGTCCTGCATTCCCTGCCAAGGATGGACGAGTTGTCGACCGACGTGGACGACACGCATCATGCCCGGTATTGGCAAGAGGCCTACAACGGACTGGTGATCCGTATGGCGCTGCTGGCGCTGGTGTTGGGAGCGACGCCATGATCACCGACGTCCGTGGCCGTGACTTGATTACCACCCAGGACTGGTCGGTTGAAGAGCTCGAAACGTTGTTCGCAGTCGCCAAACATCTGAAGGTCCAGCAGGCGCTGGGTGAGCCGCACCCGTTGTTGCGGGACAAAGTCCTGACGATGCTGTTCTTCTTCTCGTCGACCAGGACCAGGGCGAGTTTCGAAGCCGGCATGGCCCAATTGGGTGGCCACGCCATGTTCATGGAAGCCAAATCCACCCAGATCGCGCATGGTGATACTGCCAAGGAAATCGGAGACATTCTGGGGCGATACACCTCCGGGCTGGCGATTCGCAACGTCGATTGGGGGGTGGGCAACAACTACATACGCGAAGTAGCGAAAGCCTCGCGGGTGCCAGTTCTCAACATGCAGTGTGACCGCTACCACCCGTTCCAGGCTCTGGCCGATTTGATGACGATCATGGAGAAGAAGGGAGATCCCCGTCAGCTGACACTCGACGTGAGTTATGCCCACGCGGCGAGCTATCAGAAGCCGATTTCCGTAGCGCAGAGCCTTCTGCTTTTGGCCACTCGATTTGGGATGAAGGTCCGCCTCGCTCGCCCGCCCGAGTTCGCACTCGAAGAAGACATCATGGCCCAGGCTGCGGCCAATGCCAGGGCGTCGGGAGGCACCCTCGACGTGGTCGAGTCATTCGAGGATGGTCTCGGGGGAGCAGACGTCGTATATGCCAAGTCTTGGGGAGCTTTGACCACCGCCAGCGAAGAGGAATCCGCCGATATCAGCGGGCAGTATACGAACTGGATGGTTGATGCCGAACGGCTCGCCATGGCCGACCCGAAGGCCATCTACATGCATCCGCTCCCGGCCGACAGGAACCTGGAGGTGTCCGACGAGGTCATTGATGGGTCGCACAGCGTCGTATACGACCAGGCCGAAAATCGTCTACATGTTCAGAAGGCCGCCATGGCCTTGACGATGTGAGCGGACCATGCCTATCGCAGTAGTGGCAATCGGAGGCAATAGTCTCATCACAGACCCCGCCCACCAGTCGGTGGAGGACCAATATTTGGCTGCGGCCGAAACCGATCATCACATCGCCACTATGGTGGCATCCGGCTGGAATGTCGTCGTCACCCACGGCAATGGTCCCCAGATCGGGTTTATCCTGCGGCGTTCCGAATTGGCGCGGGGTGAACTACATGAGGTTCCGCTTGAGGTGTGCGGAGCGGACACTCAGGGGGCGATCGGGTATCTACTCCAGCAAAACCTTCTGAACGACTTCAAACGGATGGGTTTACCCGAGCGGGTCGTCACGATTGTGACGCAGGTCGAAGTCAGTGCCGACGACCCGGCATTTGAACATCCGGCCAAACCAATCGGAGCGTTCATGACAGAGGCGGAGGCCGTTGAGCGGCGCCGCGTTGACGGCTGGGATGTGATGGAAGACGCCGGTCGGGGCTGGCGCCGAGTGGTCGCATCACCTCATCCGCTTCGAATCGTAGAGTTGGACGCGGTGGCTCGGCTGGTCGAGGTGGGGTATGTGGTGATCGCCGCAGGCGGTGGAGGTATCCCGGTGGTAGCGGGCCCGGACGGGACGTTGGTCGGGGTGCCGGCGGTGATTGACAAAGATCACGTCTCGGCGTTGCTCGCCAGTGAGCTTCGGGCCGATCTCCTCCTCATATCGACTTCGGTCGACCAGGTAGCTCTGAATTTCGGCCAACCCGATCAGCGATGGGTTGATCATCTATCGCGGGAGGATGCCCGTCGCTACCTCGGCGAAGGCACTCATTTTCGGGCGGGGAGTATGGAGCCGAAGATCCGGGCCATCCTCGCTTTTCTCGATGCGGGCGGTAAGGAGGCCATCGTCACGTCGCCGTCGCGAATTGAAGCCGCCATTGCAGGAGAGGCAGGCACCCGTTTTACTCGTTGATGGAAACCTGATCATGGGTCCACCAAACCTTTACCTTTTGTATAAGGCTGTCCTGGCCGGTCCGGTATAGTCCAGGCATGTCTCGTTCACTGACCCTCGCCGCAGCCCAGATGGGACCGGTTCAGCGTGACACCTCTCGCGATGAGGTAGTTGATCGCTTGATTGCCATGCTTCAGGATGCGTCAGAACTCGGGGCTGAACTGGTGGCGTTTCCCGAGCTGGCCCTGACCACGTTCTTCCCGCGGTGGCACATGCCGCTTGAGGAGGCCGATCACTTCTACGAGCGCGAGATGCCCAATCGTTACACCAAGCCTTTATGGGATGAGGCTCGCCGGCTCGAGATCGGGTTTGCGCTTGGCTATGCGCGGCTGGGTGAACATGGCCAGAGACACAACGTGTATCACCTGGTCGACCAGCATGGTGAAACGGTCAATGTGTTCGAAAAAGTGCACATTCCGGGACATGCCGAGCATGAACCGTGGCGCCAGTTTCAGCATGCCGAACGGCATTACTTCAGTCCGGGTGACGACTTTCCCGTTTCGGAGGCCTTCGGCGGAATCGTTGGTATGGCGCTCTGCAACGATCGGCGCTGGTCGGAAACCTATCGGGTGATGGGACTGCAGGGAGTCGAACTCATCCTCATCGGGTACAACACGCCATTGGCGTATGCCCCGGATCCCACTCAGAACCCGCTACAGGCATTCCATAATCATCTCGTCATGCAAGCTGGTGCCTATCAGAACGGGACGTATGTCGTCGGGGTTGCCAAAGGTGGGTTTGAAGAAGGGGTCGAGTCTCTCGCCCAATCGGTCATCATTGCCCCATCCGGACAAATCATCGCTCAGGCGATCACCACCGGCGACGAAGTGATCGTCGCCAGAATCGACCTTGACCACACCCGATTCTACAAGACCACCTTGTTCGATTTCGAGCGCTACCGGGTGCCAGCCGCCTACAAACGGATCACCGAACAACGCGGCGTGGCCCAGACCGGGGATGGGGTATGACTGCCACCCCGGTTTATGTTCGTACCACCGAAAAGGCCAGCCTGATTGTGAATGGCCAGCCGATCGAGGTCGGCATGCATCATCCCCATCTGCTGGCCGCCCTCCGTGAAGAGGTCGGTATCACCTCGGCCAAGGACGGATGTGCGCCACAAGGCCAGTGTGGCTGCTGCACGATCCTCCTCGACGGCAAGGCAATTCAGGCCTGCCTTGTTTCGATGGAGAAGGCCGCCGGAAAAGAAGTGCTCACGCTCGAAGGATTCGACGAGGACGAACGTGACCGCCTGGCGCGCGGGTTTGCCGCCAAGGGTGCTCTTCAATGCGGGTTTTGTACTCCCGGCATTTTGGTTCGTGCCAAGGCGCTCATCGATCAAAAAGGCCAGGATCTTGACCGCGCCACCATCGAGGGACGGCTGGGCGCCCACCTGTGTCGCTGCACCGGGTATGTGGGGATCGTCGAAGCGATAGAACTATTGGCATCTGGTGTAGAAATTCCGGCGGTCGCCGTCGAGGGTGGTATCGGCGCCTCAAGTGTCAAATATGAGGCGGAAGCGTTGGCTCTCGGCGATCGTGGCTACGTCGATGATTTGCGGGTGCCCGCTATGGCACACGGGGCCCTCCGGCTAACCGACCACGCGCGCGCCGATGTCCTTTCAATCGATGCCGGTGTCGCTCTGGCGTTGCCTGGCGTGATCGCCATTTACACCGGGGCAGATGTCCCTGGTGACCTGCGGGTGGGAATCATCCAAAAGGACTGGCCGGTGTTCATCCCGGTGGGAGGTCGAACCTCGTATCTGGGGGACGTTCTCGCGATTGTCGTCGCCGAGGATCAGCAGACCGCCCGCCAAGCTGCCGACCTCATTGACGTGTCCTATAACGTGCTCATACCGATCACCGATCCGATCACGGCGCTCAACGACGAAGACGCCGTGTGGGGCTTGGACGGAAACCAGCTTTCGGTCTCGGAGTATGTCCGCGGCGATGTGGATCAGGCCCTGGCCGGGGCGGCATTCACCGTTGACGAACTCTTTGTGACCCAGCGTGTCGAGCAGGCGTTTCTGGAACCAGAGTCGACCCTGGCAGTGCCAGCCGGGTCCGGACTCCACGTGTATTCCGGCGGACAAGGAGTCTGGGACGACCGGGACCAGATCGCCGCCGTCCTCGGGGTCGACCGGGCGTCGATAACCGTCGAGTTGGTATCGAACGGGGGAGCGTTCGGTGGCAAGGAAGACATGTCGAACCAGGCGCAGACGGCCCTGGCAGCCCACTTGTCTGGTCGGCCGGTCAAGTGCACCCTCACTCGCGAACAGAGTTTTTTCATGCACGCCAAGCGGCATCCCATTCGGATCGAAACCCGCGCGGGATGCGACGAGAACGGCAAACTGGTCGGACTCAAGGTCCGCATGATCGGCGATTCTGGACCATACGCCTCGGTCGGCATGAAGGTTCTGGAACGGGCGGCCGGTCACGCCAGCGGACCATACGTTGTGCCAAACATCGACGTAAAAGCGACCGCGGTTCGGACCAACAACTCGGTGTGCGGCGCATTCCGCGGGTTTGGAGCCAACCAGGCGCAATTCGCCATGGAAGGGGTGATGGATCGGCTGGCCGAGCAGGTCGGCATCAGCGGATGGGAAATTCGGAGCCGCAATGCCATCGAACCCGGAGTGGTGTGGGGCCCCGGCCAGATCATGGATGATGGTTCGACCGGCGTCCGACTCTGTTTGGAAGCGATCAAGGGTCCCTATGACGAAGCAAGGGCGGCCGGCAAAGCGGTCGGGCTTGGTTTGGCACTCAAGAACTCCGGTCTCGGCAACGGCTTCCTCGAGGTGGCTCGGGCGGTTGTCCGCTTCGAAGAAGACGGCACCGTCGAAGTGCGGCATTGCTGGACCGAAATGGGCCAGGGAGTACACACCGTCGCCATGCAGGTAGCCGCCGAGGAGCTCGGAATCGAAGCCAACCGCATCAGGGTGGTGGTTGACACCACCCGGGAACTCGGGGCAGGTCAGACGACCGGCTCACGGGGCACGCTCATGGGGGCCGGGTCGGTGCAAGCTGCCTGCCAGGCGGCGCTCGCCGATGGCTGCCAGGTGGGCATCGATTACGAGGGCGAGTACCGGGTCGATTGGACGAACAAGCTTTCCGATGGACTCGAGAATCCGATTCTTCACTCAGCCTTTGGCTACGCGGCTCAAATCGTGATCGCCGATAAGTCGACCGGAAAGATCGAGAAGGTGGTGGCCGCCCACGATGTCGGCCGGGCTGTTAACCCGCTGCTGTGTAAAGGACAAGTGGAAGGCGCGGTTCATATGGGCCTCGGATATGCCCTCACCGAAGACTTCCCAACCGACGCCGATGGTCGACCGACCAACATGACGTTGCGCAGCCTCGGGATCCTTCGTCCCAAGGACGTCCCCGAAATCGAAGTCATCCTCGTGGAGGCACCTCAGCCCAGAGCACCATTCGGGATCAAAGGGGTCGGAGAGATCGGACTCGTACCGACCGCCGGCGCGGTCGCCCAGGCCCTCTACGAAGTCGACGGGATCCGCCGGAGCCGGCTTCCGATCAACACGCACTCACCGGTCGATTTGTCATGACCGAGCCGGCGATCACTGGCCTGAAAGTCGGCTAAGTGGATACGACACCCGGTCTCGTCTGCGCCCATCACCACCTGTACTCGGCGCTGGCGCGCGGGATGCCTGCCCCTCCCGAGACAGCCACGACGTTTCAAGGAATTCTGGAGCAGATCTGGTGGCGTCTCGACACCGCCCTGGATCTTGACATGATCGAGTGGTCTGCCAAGCTGGCCGCCCTCGAGGCCCTTGAATCCGGAACCACCGGCATCATCGATCATCATGAATCTCCCAACGCCATCGAAGGTAGCTTGTCGGTGGTTGCCCGGGCCTGCGCCGAGGTGGGAGTCCGGGTCCTTGCTGCGTACGGAGTGACAGATCGTCACGGACCCGATGGGGCGCGACGGGGTCTCGAAGAGAATCGTCGCTTCATTTCCGAGGGTGGCAACGGGTTGGTCGGTATTCACGCCTCGTTCACGTGTTCTCAGGAGACCTTGACCGCGGCTGCCGACCTTGCCGACGAGTTGGGGGTGGGCGTCCACATACATGTCTGTGAGGGTCCCGAAGATCGTGCTGCCCCCGCCAAACTCGAAGGTCTCACGAATGACACGTGGCTGCTGGCGCATTGCGTGCACCTGCCTACCGACCATGAATTGAAAGGCACGATCCTCCATAACCCCATGTCCAATCTGAACAACGCGGTCGGGTATGCCAACCCCGCTCGGTTTGCGAACCCGGTCGCTCTCGGGACGGATGGCATCGGGGGCAACGTCATTGAATCGTTCCGGCTCGCCTACGTCATGCAGCGGTCGGTCGACGTTACCGCCTCTCCCGACTCGGCCTGGTCGTGGCTTGAGACTGGCTGGGATCTCATGCCAGAAGCCAAAGAGGATTTGGTTACCTGGTCATATCAGCCGATGGATCCCTGGCATCTGGCGTTTACGTCGGGGGTCAGACCTATCCGGGTCGAAGTCGACGGCCAGGTGGTTCTCGAAGATGGGGTTCCAACCATGGTCGATCCCGTCGAGATTCGCGCCAAAGCATCCGAACAGGCTGCCCGCCTCCACGCCCGGCTTTAGGAGAGGAAATCATGGCCCCCAAGGTTCCACCGCTTACCCCGTTCCCGCTGGATGTGCTGTTGCGACGGGTCGCTCACGAATTTGCCAGCCGGAACCGGATCTTTGATTTGCCGACTGCTCGGTACTGGAAACCTGACCCCGACGTCGATCTCACGTTCGAGTTCCTTGGCAGGCCGGCCGCCACCCCGATCGGCCCGGCCGCCGGCCCGCACAGCCAATTGGCCCAGAACATTGTTTTGTCGTGGTTGGGCGGTGCCCGCCTTTTCGAGCTCAAGACGATCCAGGTCATGGACGACCTGGACATCGCCCGACCGTGCATCGATATGGAGACGATTGGCTTCAACATCGAGTGGAGCCAGGAACTACAGGTCCACGAGTCGCTCGAAGAGTATGTCAAGGCGTGGATGATGATCCATATCCTCAAACAGTGGGACCCGCTCCGCCCCCATGTGGGGCGTGACCCCGGACCCCTGGTCTTCGACATGTCGGTTGGTTACGACCTGGCAGGGATCTCGAGTCCGAAGGTTGAAGCGTTCATCACGTCCATGATGGACGCCTCCGTCGAGATCGAGCGGCTTCGGCCGCTGATTCCCGAGCCGTTCGGCGACCTACGGGATATCGCTTTTCCGACGCGTATTGCCGATACGGTGACGTTGTCGACCTTCCATGGCTGTCCTCCCAATGAGATCGAGTCGATTACCAAATATCTGATGGATCATCACGGTCTTGATGTCATCGTGAAGCTCAACCCGACCTTGCTTGGCTTCGGGAGGGTTTGTGAGATCGTTCAACAGCAGCTTGGCTACGAACATATCCGGCTCAACCGCCAGTCCTTCACCGATGACCTGCAATTTGATCGTGGGGTGACGCTCATCGAAGAGTTGCGATCGTATGCCGCCGAACGGGGACGCAAGTTCGGCATCAAACTGACGAATACCCTGGTCGTGGAGAATCACAAGGATTTCCTTCCCGATGATCCCATGTATTTGTCCGGTCCACCGTTGCATGTTCTGGCCACGGCACTTCTCGACGAACTCATCTCGGCGCTCCCCGACACGTTCATGGTCGAAGGTCATCGAGGAGACGTCCAGGTGAGCTTTTCGGCGGGAATCAACAAAGAAAACCTTTCCCAGGCGATTGGCATGGGGGTGCGGCCGGCGACGGTCTGTTCCGATCTCCTCAAACCCGGCGGGTATGGCCGGTTGGCGCCGATGTTGACCCGATTGGCCGACGACATGCGGTCGGCCGGTTGTCATTCGCTCGCCACCTGGCGCCGCCACGAATGGAGTGCGGCAAGAGCGGCCGGATTCCGAGGGGCCGTCCACGCCCACATGAGCGCCATCTTGACGGGCGACCTCAACTCGACGTATCACCTCGCAGGGAATGAGAAGTTGCCCCGCCATGTCGATCACAATCTCGAGATGTGGGGATGTGTCGCGTGCAACTTTTGCGTGACCGTCTGCCCCAACGATGCGTTCTTCCGACTGCCAACCCCCGCGTCGATGGACCTTCCCGGTCGGCAGCAATATTTCGTGCTCGCCGAAGCATGCAATGAATGCGGTAATTGCATGGTCTTTTGCCCCGAGGTGGGTGACCCGGCACAGATCAAGCCCAAGATCTATGTTGATCCGGCCAGATTCGCCGCGAGTGTTGGCCAGGGATTTCTGGTGGCGGGATCGCCCAGTGGATTCACCATCACCGCCGCCGAGGGCTTCGAAGCGGATGTGGCTCGACTAGCCGAAATATTCCACGCGGACGAAGGGTGGCCGATCCCGCTCGATAAATGAATTCGACGTTGAATCGTTATGTGCGAGGCCAGTGTGGCAGTCTGGCTTGCGCGTCTCGGAACAGACGTCTGCAGCGAAAAATGATCTGACATTGACAACGGAGGAATGAACGTGAAATTTGGACGACTGAGCGCCCTACTGATAGCGCTACTGCTCGCCCTGGCGGCCTGTGGGGGCGACGACGCCACCACGACGACCGGGGCAGCAATCGACACCACCAATGGCACTGCGAGCGGCGAGGTCACGAAGGTGGCTTTCGTGTACGTGGCACCGATCGGTGACCTCGGTTGGACGTATTCCCACGAACAGGGCCGTCTGGCGGTTGAAGCCATGGACGGCGTGGAAACGAGCTACATCGAGAATGTCCCGGAAGGGCCTGATGCTGAGCGAGTCATTCGTGAGTTCGCGCAGGCCGGGAATGACATCATCATTACAACGTCCTTCGGGTTCATGGACCCGACGGCGACAGTGGCGGCCGAGTTCCCTGACGTGCAGTTCGTGCATGTTTCCGGATACAAGAATGCAGCCAACCTGTCGAATATCTTCGGCCGCATGTACCAACCGCGGTACCTCACCGGGATGATCGCCGGAGCCCAGACGGAGTCGAACATCATCGGCTACGTTGCAGCATTCCCGATCCCGGAAGTGATCCGGGGTATCAATGCCTTTACGCTCGGCGTGCAATCGGTCAATCCTGATGCCGAGGTTCGGGTGGTGTGGACCAACACGTGGTTCGGCCCTCCAGAAGAAAAGGAAGCCGCTGAAGCATTGTTGGATGCAGGCGCCGATGTCATCGCCCAGCACCAGGACACCACCGAACCGCAGAAGGCCGCCGCCGATCGGGGCGCCTACTCGATCGGGTACAACACGGACAGTCGGTCCTTCGTCGGAGATTCCCTGTTGAGCGCCCCGATTTGGAATTGGGCCAACAAGTATGTGCCGTTGGTCGAAGAGGTGCGGGCCGGCACCTATCAGGGTGACGAGTCATGGTGGGGTGGCCTTGATACCGGCGTAGTCGACCTGGCCTCGTACGGTCCTTCGGTCACTCAGGAAACCATTGATCTCGTCGAAGCCAAGAAGGCCGAGATCATCTCAGGCGACTTTGACGTCTTTTGTGGACCCATCGTCGACCAGGCCGGCACCGAGCAGGTCGCCGAAGGCACCTGTATGGAAGACGGAGACATGCTCGGGATGTCCTTCTTCGTCGAGGGTGTCGTCGGGGAAATCCCGGCGGGATAGGGAACAAACACGGATGACATCGGAACCGGAAGGAGGTGAGGTCGCGGTCGCGATTCGCGGCCTCACCAAACGGTTCCCCGGTGTCATCGCCAACGAAAACGTGGATCTCACCGTTCGACGCGGTGAGATCCACGCATTGTTGGGGGAGAACGGTGCCGGCAAGTCGACGCTGATGAGTTGTCTGGTCGGCTTGTACCGTCCGACCGAGGGTCATATCGAGTTGGCCACCGGCGGCAAGCCTCTCCAGAAGGTGGATATCCATTCTCCGCGCGCCGCCATCCGCTTGGGAATCGGGATGGTTTATCAGCACTTCAAGCTGGTACCGAACCAGACCGTTGCCGAAAACGTAATTCTCGGAGTGGAAGGGGTTGGGTTCATTCCCAACATGAAAGCCGTCGAGACCGAGGTTGCGGCGCTTGGCGAACGTTTCGGGCTGAGAGTGGATCCGACTGCGGAAATCTGGCAACTCTCCGTCGGACTCCGACAACGGGTTGAGATTCTCAAGCTTCTGTACCGCGGTGCCGAGATCCTCATCCTTGACGAACCCACTGCGGTCCTCACCCCCCAGGAAAGCGCCGAATTGGGGGTCACCCTCCGTCACCTCGCCAACGACGAACGAGCGGTTGTCTTCATTTCCCACAAACTCGACGAGGTACTTGCTTTCTCGGATCGCGTCACCGTGCTGCGGGCGGGAAAGAACGTCGCCACGATCGACACGAAGGATGCCACCAAGGCAGGACTCGCCAAGCTGATGGTCGGGCGCGAGGTGCTGTTTACTTCGGACCGTGAGGACCAGGAGCCGGGACCGGTTGTGCTGGAGTGCGTGGCGATCTCTTCCAACGACGGCCGGGGTCTTCCAGCCATCCGGGATCTCTCGTTTGTGGTTCGGTCAGGGGAGATCCTTGGGGTGGCGGGCGTGGCGGGCAATGGCCAATTCGAACTGGCCGAGTGCGTTACCGGGCTCCGGTCTCTCACAGGCGGTCGGATCATGCTCCACGGCGACGACATGGACGGCTTTTCTCCGCGCGGGTTCATTCGGCACGGTGTTTCCCACGTCCCGGCGGATCGTTTGGGCATGGGACTGGCGGGTGGCCTTCCGTTGTCTGACAACTTCATCATGAAACGATATACCTCCGCCCCGATCGCCTCCGGGCGGTTTCTGCGCAAGCGGGCGATCGCCGAATTGTCAACCGAATACATCGAGAAGTTCTCCGTGTCGACTCCGTCGGCAGCGACTCCGGCTCGGAACCTATCTGGAGGCAACCAACAGAAGGCAATTCTGGCGCGCGAGATTGACGCTGGTACCAAGAGTGGTGTGACCCCGCTCATTGTCGCGGCCTATCCAACGCGCGGCCTCGATGTGGGCGCCATCGAGGCGGTCCGGGAGGCGTTACTTGCCGAGCGCCGGAGGGGAGCGGCCATAATGCTGATCTCCGAAGACCTCGACGAGTTGTTCGTCTTGTCCGACCGGGTCATGGTCTTGCATGGCGGCGTGAATATGGGCATCGTTGACGCGGCGGGCGTCACCAAGGAAAAGATTGGCTTGATGATGGCCGGCGAACTGGCGGCCAAATGATCCGGTTCAGGCTCGAGCGCCGCATCGACCCTCCTCGCTACTTGAGCTGGGCGGTTCCGGTGGCATCGGTGGTTTTGGCACTGGTCGCCAGCGGGCTTCTCTTGCTGGCGTTCGGGGCGAATCCCATCGACACGTTTGCCGCCATGTGGGATGGGGCGTTTGGCGATATCTTCGGTGGTGAGGTGTACAGCGCATCCGAGACGTTGGTTCGGGCTACCCCCCTGATGCTCACCGGCCTGGCCGTGGCAGTGGCTTTCAAGATGAAGTTCTGGAATATCGGTGCCGAAGGGCAACTGGTAATGGGAGGGATCGCCGCCTCGGCGGTCGCTCTGTTCCTTCCGGATGCCGCCCCCTGGGTTCCACAGACCCTGGTGGTGTATGGCCTGATCATGGGCGGGGCAGCCATCCTGGCTGGCGCTTTGTGGGCGCTGATTCCGGCCCTCCTGAAGGCGTATCTCAATGTCAGCGAAATCATCGTCACCTTGATGCTCAACTACATCGCCATTCTCTGGTACTCGCAGCTTTTTACGACTTCCTGGAAGGACCCGGAGGGACTCGGGTTCCCTGGTTCAGCGCTGTTTCCTGAATTTACGTGGCTGCCCAGGTTTTCCAATACCCGGGTCAATGTGGCGTTGCTGATCGGCCTGGTCGCCGCAGTGGGGGTTTGGGTGCTCTTCGCCAAGACCAGGGCCGGTTACGAGATTCGCCTTTTGGGAGACAACCCGGAAGCCGCCCGATTCGCGGGCGTTTCGGTGTTTCGTAACATCCTCTTGGTGATGCTCATCTCCGGCGGCCTGGCCGGCCTGGCCGGGATGGGCGAGGTGGCAGGTATTTCGCACAAGCTTCAGCAAGGACTGTCGGCGAACAATGGGTTCACGGCGATCATCGTGGCCTGGGTCGCCAAGCTTCAACCCGGGGCCATCGTGCTCGTGTCCATCCTGTTGGCGGCGGTCTTCGTCGGCGGGGACCAAATTCAGATGACGATGGGGCTCCCGGCGTCGGTCGCCCAGGTGGTGCAGGGGGTCATGCTGTTCTTCGTGCTCGGTGGGGACATCTTTAGTCAATACCGGATTCGGGTCAGCCGTGAGCGGGTGGGGGTTGTGGCATGAGTCTTGACCTCATCTCCTCCATTTTGGGGATTGCAGTGTTTGCCGGAACCTCTCTGACGTATGCCACGATCGGGGAAGCCATCACGGAACGGTCCGGGATCCTTAATCTCGGGGTCGAGGGCATGATGATCATGGGGGCCGTGACCGGCTTTGCCGCGGCCTTTCATACGGGTTCTCTTATGATCGGGGTTTTGGCCGCCATGGGAATCGGAGCGCTACTGGCCCTACTCCATGCGTTTGTCACGATCACATTGCGAGCCGATCAGATCGTATCCGGACTGGCCATCACGCTCGTCGGAACCGGGCTGGCAAGTTTCCTCGGCGAGCGACTGGGTCCGGATCACGGCGCCCTGGTTGGTTTGCAGGGCCCACGGTTTCGCGATGCGGTCATTCCCGGTCTTAGTTCGTTGCCGGTCGTCGGCGAAGCCTTGTTCGCCCAGGACCTGGTCGTCTACTCAATGTACCTGTTCATCCCGCTGGTTTGGTTCTACATCTACCGGACCTCGCCAGGCCAACAACTGCGCGCCATGGGCGAGAGCCCGGCCACCGTCGAGGCGATGGGGATTCCTGTGTTGCGGTACCGGTACATCTACACGATGGTTGGTGGCGCCCTTGCCGGGCTCGGCGGAGCACACTTGTCGCTGGCGTACACGCCGGGCTGGTCCGAGAACCTCACCGGGGGCCGTGGCTGGATCGCCGTGGCACTCGTGATTTTTGCCAGTTGGAGACCGGCCAGAGCATTCGCAGGAGCGTTACTCTTCGGGGGAGTCAACGCCGTCCAGTTTCGGCTGCAGGCATCCGGTACCACCATTTCGGCGAACCTGTTGAACATGGCGCCATACATCATGACGATTCTCGTGCTGGTACTGGTTTCCTCTGCCTCGTCGCTACGAAGTCGACTGGGTGCTCCGGCTGCCCTCGGGGTTCCATATTCCAGGGAGGAACGTACATGAGTTCTTGGGGAAAAGTCATCATTGACGCGCCGGATTGGGTTGACGAGCTAGCCGTTCCCGGGGCCGTCTTCTCTGAGGAAGAGCGGATGCCGTTCGTGATCGAGCTGGCCAGACGCAACGTCGTCGAACAAGCGGGTGGCCCATTCGGGGCGGCCATCTTTGAGACGGATTCCGGGCGGCTGATCGCTCCTGGCGTTAACCGGGTCGTTCCGATCGCGATTTCTTTCGCTCACGCCGAGATCACTGCAATAGGCCTGGCGAACCAGCAGCTAGGAGTTTTCGATCTGGGTGGCGAAGGGTTGCCGCTCATGGAATTGGTGGCGTCGACCGAACCGTGCGCCTTGTGCCTTGGCGCAACGGTCTGGTCTGGCGTACGCAAGCTGGTGACCGGGGCTCGCGACGAGGATGCCAGAGCGATCGGGTTTGACGAAGGCCCCAAGGTCGCCGACTGGCAAGGAGCGCTTACTTCACGGGGAATCGAGGTAGTGGTCGACGTCATGCGAGCTGAAGCGGCCGCCGTGCTCGACCTCTATGTGGCTGTCGGGGCACCCATCTACAACGGACGCAGCGATGCATGAGGTTCAACGGCGTGGCCCACTCCCGAAACAGGTCCTGCGCCCGTCGACCATCGACGAGGTGGTCGACTTGCTGGCGGAGTACGGAGCAGACGCCCGTCTCATAGCCGGCGGTACCGATCTCATTCTCGAGTTTGCCCATCACCAGCACGAAGGCGTCGGACTGCTCATTGATGTTTCGGCTGTCGCCCAGGCCGATCAGATCATCTTTGGTGATACCAGGATCGAGATCGGCATGCTCGTCACCCACAATCAGATCGTGGCTTCGCCGATCTTGTGGGAGGTAGCTCGACCATTGGCTGAAGCCTGTGCGGAGATTGGATCTCCGCAACTTCGAAATCGAGCAACCGTGGTTGGCAATGTGGCGACTGCCAGTCCTGCCAATGACACCATCTCGGCGTTGCGGGTGCTCGATGCCGACGTGACCTTGCGGTCGATACGGGGCGAGAGGACGGTACCGCTCGTCGAGTTTCACACCGGCGTGCGCAGGTCTGTCCGTATGCCCGATGAGCTCATCACCTCGCTGAGTTTTCGTACGCTCCGTTCAAATGAACGCGGGGTCTTTGTCAAGGCGGGCCTGCGAGCCGCCCAGGCCATCTCCGTCGTTCATGCTGCCATGGTGGTGGAATTGGATGGTGAGGTGGTTCGATCGGCCAAGATTGCTCTCGGTTCGGTGGCGACGACCATCGTGGAAGCACCCGTCGAGGGGCTTATCGGAGCCAGCTTCGACGAAACTGCCATTGCTCTGGTAGCGGCGGCCGCATCGTCGTCGGTAACTCCAATCGATGATGTGCGATCAACTGCCAAATATCGGACCGAGGCGGTTCGAGTGATCGTCGAGCGGGGTCTCGCCTCGTTACGGTCGGCGCCGTCGATTCCTCCCCGGCCGGTCCTCTTGAGTGAGGGGGGCTCGGCGCACGGTCCATCCGGCGACCAGGCGACCGTCAACGGTCACGCCGTCGGGACGAGCGGGGTAGCCGGATTGACGTTGCTCGATTGGCTCCGAGATGTGGCCGGCCCCGAACTGGGGGTCTCGTTGACGGGTACCAAGGAGGGCTGCGCCGAAGGTGAGTGCGGCGCCTGCACGGTGCAACTCAATGGTGCGGCCGTCATGTCATGTCTGGTTCCGGCCGCGTCGGTCGGAGGTGCGTCGGTCACAACCGTTGAAGGCATCGGCGGTACCGAACTACATCCTGTTCAGCAGGCGTTCATTGACAATTTCGCCGTCCAGTGCGGCTATTGCATTCCGGGATTTATCGTGGCCGGCGCCTCGCTACTCGACGAGATTCCGAGTCCCGACGCCGACGCGGTGATCGCCGGTCTGGCCGGCAACCTGTGCCGATGTACTGGCTACTACAAGATTATCGATGCCGTGGTGGAGGCTGGATCATGATTGGTGAATCAGTCAAACGAACCGACGCGGAAGCCAAGGTAACCGGATCGGCCGTATATCCGGGTGACATTCGGGGTCAGAAAATGCTGTCGGCGGTTGTGGTTTTTTCGGACCAGCCCCATGCCCGGATGATCCGTATGGATGTCTCGGCAGCCCGCCATCTTGCCGGGGTGATCACTGTCGTCACCGCGGCGGATGTCCCGGTCAACGAGTACGGACTCACGATGGACGACCAGCCGGTTCTCGTCGGGATCGATGGCACCGACCGCAGTGACGTGCCGTCCGATGTGAGTCGGTGGGAAGCCGATCATATAGCGGTAGTAGTTGCCGAAACCGATGCCATCGCCCGTCGGGCGGCCGGTCTGATCGATGTGGAATGGGAGCAGCTTCCATTGGCGGAAACCGTCGACGCCGCCCTGGCACCCGGAGCACCACTGGTGCACCCGGAGAACGGCAAACCGACCAACGCCTATTACCAATTCGTGTTCCGCAAGGGAGACATGGAAGCCGGTTGGGCGGAGGCAGCGGTGATCGTCGAAGGCACCTATCAACTGCCACATCAGGAACATGCCTACTTGCAACCAGAGGCCGGGGTCTCGTACGTCGATGAGGAGGGGCGAGTCACCGTTGAGGTTGCCGGCCAGTGGACTCATGAGGATCAGGAGCAGATTGCCCATGCTCTCGATCTTCCCGCCGACGAGATACGAGTTATCTATCCGTCGATCGGCGGGGCCTTCGGTGGTCGGGAAGATATGAGTTTGCAGATCGTTTTGGCGATCGCGGCGCGCAAGTGTGCCGCGCTGGGCGAGCGACGGCCGATCAGAACGCAGTGGTCGCGGGAAGAGTCGATTGTTGGCCATCACAAACGCCATCGGGCCCAGGTGACCACCCGGTGGGGGGCCAGCGCCGATGGGAGGATCGTCGCCGTCGAAGCCGACGCCTACCTCGATGCGGGCTCGTACAACTACACGTCGAACAAAGTGCTCGGGAACCTTCACATGACGTTGGCCGGTCCGTACCTGCTGCCCAATATCCGGGTTGACAGCCACGCGGTCTACACAACGTCGGTCCCCGGTGGCGCCTTTCGTGGGTTCGGTGGACCCCAAGGCACGTTTGTCTCCGAGTCGCAGATCAACAAGCTGGCCGAGGCTCTCGGGATGGACCCGGTCGAATTTCGCCGTCTCAATCTCATCGGCGAAGGCGACCTGGGAGCCACCCACACTCCGCTACCAGTCGGCGTCTCGATCCGTGAAGTGGTTGAGGATTGTGCGACCGAGGCCGGATGGGACGGAGCACTCCCGTCGTACGAACCGGTGCGGTCGTTCCGCTCCCTGCCTGGTTCGGCGGAGGCGACCCGGCACGGTCGCGGGTTCGCCTGTGCATTCAAGAACGTCGGATTCAGCTTCGGGTTCCCCGAACGGTGTGAAGCAAGAATCGAGCTGCACGGAGATGGCGAGGCTCCCAAGTCCGCCACCCTATTTCACTCCGCAGCCGAGGTGGGTCAGGGAACCCATACCGCCCTCATCCAGATGGCGGCCGAAGCATTAGGCATGGACGTTTCAGCAGTGGACGCCGTGTTTTCAGATACGGCCACCACCGGCGATTCGGGCTCTGTCTCGGCGTCGCGCATGACCTTTATGGCAGGCAATTCCATTCTCGGCGCCGCCGAAGAAGCCCAGAAATCCTGGCTCGATGGTGACCGTCCGGCGATCGGGGAATTCCGATACGTGCCACCGCCCACCGAGATGCTCGACCCGGAGGGTGGCCCTACCGTCCCGAACTTTTCCTACGGGTACGTCGCCCAGGCGGTTGAGCTGTCGGTCGATGTCGAGACCGGGCACATCCGGATCGACCGGGTCGTGAGTGCGGTTGACGTCGGCAAGGCGATCAATCCGATGCTGGTGATTACCCAATCTGAAGGTGCCATCGTGCAAGCCCACGGGTACACGCTGTCCGAGGCGTTGGTGAGCGCCGACGGGAGGATCACCAACCCCCGACTGTCGCAGTATCTGATCCCGGGCATCGGTGACATCCCTCGCCAGGTTGATACGGTCATTGGCGAGTACGGCGATCCGCTCGGCCCATTTGCCGCTCGGGGCATGGCCGAAATGCCGTATCTTCCCTATGCGCCGGCGGTCATCGCGGCGCTGCACGACGCCACCGGGGTCTGGTTCGACAGCTTCCCCCTCACGCCGTCGCGGGTCCTGGAGGGACTTTCGCAGTGAGCAGTCTGCTGGTCCGTAATGCCCTCGTCCTGGTGACAATGGACGACGGTGGAACCGAGACCGCCGGGGGCGGCTTGCTGGCCGAGAACGGCTGGATCACCCAGGTGGGCACGTCGTCGGATCTGCCTGACACGGCAGATGTGGTTATTGACGCCGATGGCATGGTGGTGATGCCCGGGCTGATCAACACGCACCACCACCTGTATCAAACACTCACGAGGGCAGTGCCAGAGGCGCAGGACGCCGACCTGTTCACCTGGTTGGTGGCTCTTTATCCTCTGTGGTCCCGGCTGACTCCTGGCAGTGTACGGGACGCAACCACCCTCGGGCTGGCGGAGTTGGCGCTCTCTGGCTGCACGACGGCCTTTGATCACCAGTACCTCTGGCCGAATGGTTCGTCCATCGACGATCAGTTCGAGGGAGCCGAACAGGTCCCGATCCGGTTCATGGCATCGCGCGGATCGATGAGCCTCGGTCAGTCATCGGGAGGCCTCCCACCCGATTCGATCATCGAATCTCACGAATCCATTCTTCGAGCGAGCCAGGATGCCGTGACCCGGTGGCACGACCCGGATCCCGGGTCGATGCGCCAGGTGGTTCTGGCACCGGCCTCCCCGTTCTCGGTAACTGGTGAACTCATGAAGGAATCGGCCGCGCTCGCCAGGGAACTAGGGGTGAGACTTCATACGCATATCGCCGAGACGATCGACGAGGAAGAATTCTGCCTCGAACGATTCGGGGCGCGCCCTGTTGAGTATGCAGAACGGCTCGATTGGCTCGGCGACGATGTGTGGTTCGCCCACGGCGTGCACATCGCGGCCGACGAGTCGGAACGGATGGCCAGGACGAAGACCGGAGTCGCCCATTGCCCGACGTCGAATATGCGGCTGGCGTCGGGGATCGCTCCGATTGCCCGGTACCGCCAACAAGGCGTACCGGTGGGACTGGGAGTTGATGGGAGTGCCTCGAATGACAGCTCGAATCTGCTGGCGGAGGTCCGTCAGGCGATGCTGGTTGCCCGACTAGCGGTCTCGCCTGGGGTAGGGATGGCCGGCTCACTCATGTCAGCCCGGGATGCCCTGCGGATGGCGACGCGGGGGAGTGCCGAAGTCCTCGGCAGAAGCGACATCGGATCTCTTGAGGTCGGCAAAGCGTGCGATCTCATCGCCATCGACGTGACAAGCCGGCTGGGGGATTCCGGATTCGCCGATCCGGTTGCCGGTTTGGTGTTTGGAAGCCGTTCCGGGGTGGATTGGTCGGTTGTCCATGGTCGGGTAGTCGTTGAACGGGGACAGGTGGTCGGTCTTGACAGCGACGAACTCCGGAACCGTCACACCTCTTGGGCCAGGCAACTGCTGGCGTAGAAGCGACCGCCCGATCACGCGCCACGATCCGAGTGTGCTTTTCGGAATGCCGCCCGCCCGCGAGGTTCGGCGCTGCTTCCGTTGGTAGCGTTTCAACCCGATGAGCTTTTTTGACGTCCCGGCCCAGCCTCCCGATCCCGAATCCGACGCCGAGCCATCCAGGTCGCCCTGGGACGGTCCACCACGAGGTGTCCTGCCCGGATACTCTTCACAAAGAGCCACGATTTTCAGAACCGATCAGAGCATTCTTTTCGTGGACGATTTCCGGGTGTACCCGATTGGCCTGATGTTCTCCCTCAACCTGGTGCTTAGGAATCGCAACGAGGACCTTGCCTATATGCCGTGGGACGTCCATTGGCGTCGTCGTCGGGTGCCCGATCCGCTCCCGGACGATCTTCTCCGTTTCGGGATCCTGTTTGCCGACGGATCGAAGTGGACCAACCTCGGCGGGCAAATCCCGGACCCGAGGCAGGAGCCACATCATCCATATGTGATGGGACAAGGAGGTGGTGGCGGCGACCACTCCTGGCGTACGGACTTCTGGATGTGGCCGCTCCCCACCGACAGGCCGCTCACCTTCGTTGCATCATGGCCCGCCTACGAGGTGCCCGAAAGCACCGCGATAATCGACGGAGCGGAACTTCGCCGCTGCGCGGAAGCCGCCGAAGTGATCTGGCCCAGCTGACCCGGCTTAGCTTGGCCCGGACTGTGTATGAGGCAGGGGCATTGTGACGTCAGGCGTTGCGAGGCAGAGATCGTCGACAGGTGGCCATCTAGGCTTGCGAGATGCTTTCGAGACGACTCCGCGAGTTCGCCATCGCCGGCCTTTCAGTACTGGGAATCTTGTTGTCGGTCGTCGCCCCGGGGTGGGTGATCGAAGCGGCGGTGACCGGTTTGGCAGGAGGAGTCTTCTACTGGGTATCGACGTGTCCCGTGGACCGTTTATCACTTCCGAATGGCGTTCCGCGACCCTTGTTGTTCGGGCTGATGCTGGTCGGGATTGGAGCGCACTTGTCGGTGATTCGATTCTTAACAGAGATCACCGGAAGCCGGCTGCTCTTGACCGTAAGCTTGGTGTTGTTGGCAGGCAGTTTGGTTACAGGATTGCTGCGGGTGTTGTGGCATCCGGGCGCGCCGCCGACCGAATAGCCCGACGTCCCCGACGCAGTGTCAGACGTTGTTGACGGCAGTGACCAGGTCGCTCAACGCCTTTCGGGCATCGTCGAACAGCATGAGGGTCCCGTCCAGATAGAACAGGGGATTGTCGATTCCGGCGAAGCCAGGGGACAACGAGCGTTTGATGACAACGCAGGTGGTTGCCGCATCAACATCGAGGATCGGCATGCCATAGATGGGGCTGTTGGCGTCGGTACGAGCGGCCGGATTCACGACGTCATTGGCCCCGACGACCAGAGCAACGTCGGTCCGGCCGAAGTCGCGGTTGATGGTTTCGAGATCGTACAGCTGGTCGTAGGGTACGTCGGCTTCGGCGAGTAGCACGTTCATATGGCCGGGCATGCGGCCTGCCACGGGATGAATGGCGAACCGCACTTCGACATTTCTCTCCTGGAGGGCGTTGACGAGGTCTTTCATAACGTGCTGCGCCTGAGCGACGGCCAGACCATAGCCAGGGACGACGATGACGCTCCGGGCATAGGCCAAGGTGATGGCCACGTCGTCGGAAGTCGCTCGTTTGACGGGTTTCTGGCCGATCTCGGCCTGGGGACCGGACGTTCCACCGAACCCGCCGGCGAGTACCCCGATCAGCGTGCGGTTCATGGCTTTGACCATGATCGAGGTCAAGATGAGCCCGGAGGCGCCAACCAGGGCACCCGAGATGATGAGCACGTTCGACCCGATGACGAAGCCTGCCGCCGCAGCTGCCAATCCCGAAGCAGCATTGAGGAAGGCGATGACCACCGGCATGTCCGCCCCGCCGATCGGCAGGATGCGGGTTACGCCGATCACCAGCGACAACAAGGTCAGTACCCAGAAAACCAAACTGGTCGGGCTGGTCACCAACAATACGCCCAGCACCAGGATGGCCAGGGCAATGAGACTGTCAAACCACTTCTGGCCCTTAAAGCTGATCGGGTTTCCAGAAACGAGGCCCTGAAGCTTGGCGAAGGCCACGAAGCTGCCGGTCATCGTGATGGAGCCGATCAAGACAGACAGCGCGATCGAAATCCGGGTATCGATCGCGTCCGGATGGCGGATGAACTCGGTGGCGGCGACGAATGCCGAGGCACCTCCGCCGAACCCGTTGAAGGCGGCCACGAGCTGAGGCATGTCTGTCATGGCGATCTGCTTGGCGGCGACGACCCCAATCGCCGAACCGACGATGATTCCGGCGATGATGCCGGTGAGTGAGACAACTCCCGAGTCCAACAACGTCGTGATCACGGCAAGCAGCATGCCGAGGGCGGCCAAACGATTGCCGTTTCGGGCCGTCGCCGGTGACGTCAATCGCTTGAGTCCGACGATGAACGCCACGGCGGCGACCAGATAGAGGAACGATTCGAGAGTTTGGTTCATCTTGGATCCCGCTTGAACATTTCGAGCATACGGTCCGTCACGAGGAACCCTCCGACGACGTTGATCGTGGCGAGAATCACCGCAACCACGCCGAGGGTGGTTGCCAGTGCACCTTCGGCCCGGCCCGAGACGATGATGGCCGCGACGATGGTGATCCCGGAAATGGCGTTCGATCCGGACATCAAGGGAGTATGAAGCGTGGGAGGCACCTTGGTGATGACCTCAAAGCCGACAAATGCGGCGAGAACGAACACGGTGATCGACACCATCAACATATCTTCTTAAGCCTCCTCGAGCATGGCTCGAACGCGCTCGTTGGTGATCTTCCCCTGATGGGTGACCGCACAGCCGGCCAGGACCTCATCGCTGAGATCGATCGGGTCGTTTTCCAGGGCCAGTTTCAGCAGCGTGGTGACGTTCCTGGCGTACATCTGTGAGGCATCACCGGCCACCCGGGAGGCGAGGTCCAGGTCGCCGATGATGGTTACGCCGTGGGTAACTACCGTCTCCCCGGGCTTGGTGAGGGCACAGTTGCCGCCGGTCGCCGCGGCCGTATCGACGATGACCGACCCGGGTCGCATCGCTCTGACGGTTTCGGCGGTGATCAGAATCGGCGCTTGTCGTCCCGGAATCTGGGCTGTTGATATGACCATGTCCGAGTCGGTGATGTGGGGGGCCAGATTGGCCACGATGATGGCCTGATCATCGGTGGCCAGCTCTTTGGCGTAGCCCCCGGACGTCGAGGCGTCCTGTGGTGCGGTGACTGCCTCGATGAATTTGGCACCGAGGCTCTCAACCTGCTCGGCAGCGGCACTTCGCACGTCGAACGCGCTAACCACTGCCCCCAGCCGCCTGGCGGTCGCAATGGCCTGCAGGCCGGCGACTCCGGCCCCGAGTACCAGGGCTTTGGCGGGTCGAATTGTCCCGGCGGCCGTCGTAAGCATGGGAAGGAATCGAGGGAGGCGGTCGGCTGCTTCCAGGACGGCCTGGTATCCCACCGCGGTGGCCTGGGACGAAAGAGCATCCATCGATTGTGCGCGGGTGATTCGGGGGAGTGTTTCAAACGCCAGGCTCGTAACACCTGTCTTGGCCAGCTGAGCGATGCCGCCTGGTTCGTCGAGCGGCCGGAGGAGTCCGACCACGATGGCGCCATTGCGAAGGCTGGCTCGGGCCTCGGAAGTGGGGGGATTCACCACCGCCACGACGTCGGCGGTCCATGGATTGTCGACCATGGTGGCTCCGGCTTCAACGTAGGCTTCGTCGGGGTATCCTGCAGCTGTACCGGCAGATAGTTCGATGTGTACGGTGTGTCCGTCCCCGATGAGGGACCGAACGGCGTCGGGGGTGAGCGCGACCCTGTGTTCGTTTTGGCGCGTTTGGTTTGGTGCGGAAATGATCATGTGCTCAGCCACGTTAATGACTTCGAGCGCAGTTTAGGTGCGATTGGACAAATCTTTTCAGGAGTTGGTTAGGTGTCACAGGGATTGCGAGCGGTTTGGAGTCGGGGGAATGGCTGCGTCGAGCTGGCCACGCTCATCGATCCAGACGCTCAGCGCATTGAAGGTGACCTCACCGAATTCATTGTCGGTCACCGGGCAGACGTCCTTGTGTCCAAACGATTTTCTGCGTCGTTCGACGTCATCCCGACGCTTGTGCCATTTGATGTTTCCTTCGATCGGGTCGATTCCGTCGCGGCTCTGGTCGCCGGCGGACCCCATTCGGAGTTGGCAGCCCGCGTGGCGCATCGTCTCGGTGTGACTCTCGCCGTTCCAACCAGACTGGAATGTGCGTATGAGACGGATGGGGGCCAGGTTGAGGCGCTGAACGTGGTGGAGAGATTGGTGGCGCTGGTCCCGGGTGTGGAAGCCGGGATTTTGCAGGCGGGCAGCGCCTCGGAGGTCATCGAGAAAACGGGGGACGGGACCCTTCTCGTGGTCGGAGCTCCGGGTGGGTCCTTCCTGCAGCGGCAGTTCTTCGGAAAGGGAGCCCGACTGATTGCCAAGTCGTCAATCGGTGCTGTGGCGGTTCGAGAGGCCCCCCGGCGGGTATTCCACGGCATGGACGAACCCGCGTATGTGTCGCCGCACATGGGGGCAGGAGACGCGGCTCGCCTCATGCCAGGAGGGTTGATTGCGGTGGTTGAGGACGGAGTCCTGATTGGCAGCGTGACAGGGACTTCGTTACTCATGGCAGGCGACGGACCCCGGGTGGTCGACTGCATGAAAGAACCGGTTTCGTTGGGTCGGTTGGACACCGTCGATGATGGCATCGATCGGCTCCGCACGCTTGGTGTACCGAGCCTGCCGGTGGTGGATGACAACATGAATCTGCTTGGAACCGCCACGGTGGCGTCGCTCCAAACGACGCCGTTCGAGACGGGATGAGGGGGGATCGGCTTGGTTTCCGTTGTGCTGTTCGACGCCGATGACACACTCTGGGATTTTCAGTGGGCGATGCGGGCGGCGCTACACGCCATGCTCGAGGAACTCTGGACCGCCTTTCCGGGGCGAGAGAGTGCCGGTCTCACCGTTGACCGCATGATTGCCATCCGGGATCGGGTCGCAGCTGAGCTGGAAGGGCGCGTATTGGACCTGGCGGTGATCCGTCTGGCTTCGTTCGAACGTGCCCTCGAAGAGGTCGGAATCGTTGAGGCCGGTTTGGCCGCCGAACTCGGTGCCTCGTACTTCTCACACCAAGCTCACTCTCTCCGACTGTTCGACGACACCTTGCCGGCCCTTGACGCTCTGGCGGGATGGCGATTAGGAGTCGTTTCAAACGGAAATGCCGATGTGGTTCGGCTGGGAATCGCCGACCGCTTCGAGACCGTGGTGCGGGCGGTTGACGTTGGGGTCGGTAAACCTGATCCGGCCATCATCGAATATGCCCTTGAACGTTTCGGGGTAACTCCTGATGAGGCGGTGTTGGTTGGAGATTCCGAGGAGGCAGACGTCGAGGCAGCAAAGGCGGCAGGTATCCGGTCCGTTCTCCTCGACCGGCATGACCGGGCGGTTGGTTCGGCGGCAGACTGGGTCATCGGTTCGTTGACCGAGCTACCTGCGCTGATGGCTCAGACTACCTAGTGCAGGGCGCGTAGCCCGAGACCAGCGGTGATCAGCAGTGCGAGGCCCACGACGAGGATTCTTCGGTCTCGATGAGCCCCGGTGTGCCAGATTCCCAATCCGATCAGTCCGGCGGCCACCACGCCCTGGGCGATCACGCCCGCACCGGTGGTTGGCAATAGGAGGTCAATCACGTCAGCCGCGTACCGTGACATCGGGCCGGTCGGCCACGGTCGGGTCGGGACCTGCCGCTGACTGATCTTTCCGGCACAGGCAACTAGCCTGAATCCTTCGTTGTAGAGAGGGGTATCAGTGATTTCTGGTTACTACCGACATCCGACCATCGCCGGAAACACGATTGTCTTCGTCTCAGAAGACGATCTCTGGTCGGTTGACGCCGGTGGTGGGCCGGCCCACCGCCTCACTGCCAACCCTGGATCAGTCATCT